>JAGDCK010000041.1 GCA_017958585.1 Lachnospiraceae bacterium | reverse complement strand
TAATGTATCCGGAGGATGGCTTATGAATGTTTACACAACAGACAAGATTCGTAATGTAGTGCTTTTGGGACATGGGGGAGCCGGCAAGACAATGCTTGCCGAAAGCATGGCTTACCTATCCGGTATCACTTCCAGAATGGGAAAAGTTGAGGAGGGAAGTACTGTAAGCGACTACGACAAGGAAGAACAGAAGCGAAAATTTTCTATCAACACATCGGTGATCCCTATCGAATGGGAAGGTTACAAGATTAATATTTTGGATACTCCGGGATATTTTGATTTTGTAGGTGAAGTTGAGGAGGCGGTTTCAGCCGCAGGAGCCGCAGTAATCGTAGTAAACGGAAAAGCAGGTATTGAAGTGGGAACCAGAAAGGCCTGGGAACTTTGTGAAAAATATCATCTTCCCAGAATCGTCTATGTAACGAACATGGATGTGGACAACGCTTCCTTCAGGCAGGTTGTAGAGGACATGACGGACCTCTTTGGAAAGAAGATGGCTCCTTTCCATTTTCCCATAAGAGAGAATGAGAAATTTGTGGGATATGTAAATGTTGTGTCCGAAACCGGTAACAGATGGCAGGGAAAAGACGTAGTAAACTGCGACATTCCCGATTATTCAAAGTCATATCTTGAGCAGTACAGGGATACTCTCATGGAGTCGGTGGCAGAGACCAGCGAAGATATGATGGAGAGGTACTTTGCAGGGGAGACATTCTCCGAGGATGAGATCAGAGCAGCCCTTCGTGCGAATGTATGTGACTGCGAGATCTTCCCTATGACCATGGGTTCCAACATCCTTTGTCAGGGAACATTCGCCCTTATCGATGATATCATCAAATATTTCCCTTCACCGGAAAACCGTCAGGTCAAGGGAATTGCCATGAAGACCAATGAGATATATGACGCGGATTATGATTTTTCAAAAGCAAAATCAGCATATATCTGGAAGACGCTTGTGGATCCTTTTATCGGAAAGTATTCACTCATAAAGGTTAACAGCGGTGTGTTAAAGACCGATGATCTGATGCTTAACTATGACAAGGATGTGGAGGAAAAGATCGGAAAGATCTACGTGCTTCAGGGCAATAAGCCAATCGAAGTTAACGAACTTCACGCAGGAGACATCGGAGCTCTTGCAAAGATATCAAAGGCAAGGACCGGGGATACTCTCTCTACATCGGCAACGCCCATTAAATACGGTAAGTGGGAGATCTCAAAGCCTTATACCTATATGAGATACAAGCCAAAGGACAAGGGTGATGTGGACAAGCTTGCCCAGGCCCTTTCAAAGATATCCCATGAGGATATCACCATGAAGTCCGTCAATGATGCGGAGAATCATCAGATGCTCCTCTACGGAATGGGCGAACAGCACCTTGATGTCATTGTGAGCAGGCTTTTAAATGAATACAAGGTTGAGATCACTTTGGAGAAGCCAAAGATCGCTTTCAGAGAGACCATTAAGAAGACTTCCGATGTGGAATACAAATATAAAAAGCAGTCCGGCGGACACGGCCAGTACGGTCATGTTAAGATGAAATTCTCACCCTCAGGAGACCTTGATACTCCTTATGTATTTGAACAGGAGGTTGTGGGCGGTGCCGTTCCCAAGAACTATTTCCCCGCAGTTGAAAAAGGTATTGCGGATGCGGTATTAAGAGGTCCTCTTGCAGCTTATCCGGTTGTGGGAATAAAGGCTGTTTTGTATGACGGATCATATCATCCCGTTGATTCCTCCGAGATGGCATTTAAGACCGCAGCAATCCAGGCATTCAAAAAAGGTGTCATGGAAGCGTCTCCCATACTGCTTGAGCCCATCATGAAATTAAATGTCACGGTTCCCGATTCCTACACCGGTGATATCATGGGCGACCTCAACAAGAGAAGAGGAAGAGTTAACGGAATGAATCCCGCTAGCGCAGGAAAGACCCTGATAGAAGCCGAGATCCCCATGAGCGGACTCTTCGGTTACTGCACGGATCTAAGGAGTATGACCGGAGGATATGGCGATTATTCCTATGAATTCTTGAGATATGAGCCTGCACCAAGCGATGTACAGGAAAAGGAAGTTGCAGCAAGAGCCGCAAAGGTAGCGGAAAACAATGCTATGGAAGACTAAGCGCTCTTGACACTTCACTTGAAAAAAGCTACAATGTTTCATGGCTTTTTATAAAGATAATGATAAAGCCCTTTCGCATTTTGCGGATGGGCTTTATATGTTTTGGAGGTAAATAATTATGTCAGTGCCTTACAACCATCGTGAGGTGGAATCCAAATGGCAGGCTTATTGGGAAAAGAACGAAACCTTTAAGACCGATGTGTGGGATTTTTCAAAACCCAAATATTATGCCCTTGATATGTTCCCTTATCCTTCGGGTGTAGGTCTTCATGCAGGTCATCCCGAAGGCTATACCGCAACGGATATCATGAGCAGAATGATGAGAATGAAGGGATATAACGTACTTCATCCCATGGGATACGATTCCTTTGGTCTTCCTGCCGAGCAGTATGCGGTTAATACCGGAAATCATCCTAATGGATTTACACAGGAGAATATTAAGACCTTCTCCAAACAGCTTAAGGAACTCGGTTTTGACTATGACTGGTCCAAGATGATCGCCACAAGTGATCCCGAATTTTACAAATGGACACAGTGGATCTTTAAGCAGCTGTATCTTGATGGTTATGCAAAATATATAGATATGCCCGTTAACTGGTGCGAAGAGCTGGGTACTGTTTTATCTAACGATGAGGTTATAGACGGTAAGAGTGAGAGAGGCGGATTCCCCGTTGTTCGTAAGAATATGAAGCAATGGGTTATCGACCAGCCTGCTTTTGCAGAGAAGCTTTTGGAAGGACTTAACGAGATCGACTGGCCCGAATCCACAAAGGATATCCAGAGACACTGGATCGGAAAATCCGAGGGTGTTGAGGTTAAGTTTAAGATCGTCGGCGGAGGAGAGTTCTCCATCTTTACCACATGTATCGAGACAATCTACGGTATCACTTTCATGGTACTTGCTCCCGACGGACAGACCGTAAAGGATCTGATGCCCAGGATCGAGAACAAGGAAGAGGTTCAGGCTTATATCGATGAGACTTTAAAGAAAAACGATATGGACAGAACCGAGCTCAACAAGACCAAGTCAGGCTGCGAGCTTAAGGGTGTTACATGTATCAACCCCGTAAACGGCAAGGAAGTCAGAATGTTTATCGGTGACTTCGTTCTTGCAAATTACGGAACAGGTGCAGTAATGGCTGTTCCTTCACATGATCAGAGAGACTTTGAGTACGCAATTGCTCACAATATAGATATGATCCAGGTAATCGACGGAAGAGACGTTTCCGAGTGTGCTTTTGAAAAGCAGGACTACCTCGGAAAGGGCTGCAAGCTCATTAACTCAGAAGAGTTTACAGGTCTTACCGTTGAGGAGGCAAAGAAAGCCATCACAAAGAAACTGGTAGATATGGGAGTTGCAAAGACTACCGTAAACTATCACTTCAGGGAGTGGATCTTTGCACGTCAGCGCTACTGGGGAGAGCCCGTTCCCGTGGTTCACACTGAGGACGGCAAGATCCATGTACTTGACGATGAGGAACTTCCTCTTGTACTTCCCGAACTTCAGGATTACTAGGGCAACATCGGAAAGGCTCCTCTTGAAAATGCAACAGAGTGGAAACAGTACGATCACAACGGAGTAAAGGGTGTCAGAGAGACATCTACCATGCCCGGATCTGCAGGATCAAGCTGGTATTTCCTCAGATATATCGATCCCCGAAATGACAAGCAGTTTGCCGATCCCGAGCTTTTAAAGCACTGGATGCCCGTTGACCTTTATGTGGGCGGTCCCGAGCATGCCGTTGGACATCTTATGTATTCAAGGATCTGGAACAGATACCTCTATGACAAGGGTCTTGTTCCCACAAAGGAGCCCTTCAAGAAACTGGTTCACCAGGGAATGATTCTCGGTGAGAACGGTATCAAGATGGGTAAGAGATTCCCTGAATTTGTTGTTAACCCCAGCGATATCGTAAGAGAGTACGGTGCAGATACCCTTCGTCTCTACGAGATGTTCATGGGACCTTTGGAGGTT
>JAGDCK010000040.1 GCA_017958585.1 Lachnospiraceae bacterium | reverse complement strand
TTACTTTATAGGAAATTCCTCCGAATTTCCTATAAAGTAAAAAGCGCTCCGCTAAGGATGCGCACTCGCGCGAGAAGAAGATTGTTGCTAAAGCAACACGCGCTCGGCGCGTAGAATCTCGCAAGCGAGATTCTTTTTTATCTGTAGATTTTTTGTCCCTTGATCACTGCCTTGATTGAGAGATCGTTTTTGTCAAGGATCAGGAAGCGGGCTTTCTTGCCGGCTTCGATACTGCCGTATTCCTTGTCTATGCCAACACTTTTACATGGATTAATGGTTGCGGCTTTCACTGCGCTCTCAAGGGGAATTCCGAATTCCACCACATTCTTAAAGCACTTGTAAAGCGGTGTCACGCTTCCTGCCAGAGTTCCGTCAGCCAGTGTGGCATGGGAACCTTTTACGAATACGTCCTGACCGCCTAAAGCGTATTTTCCGTCAGGCATTCCGGCTGCTTCCATGGTATCGCTTATAAGCACCATTCTGTCGTCCCCAAAGAGCTTGAAGGTGGACCTGATAACGGCGGGATGGATATGAACTCCGTCACAGATAAGCTCGACAAATGCTTTTTTCGTATCTGCGGCAGCTCCGATCACGCCGGGAGCTCTGTGGGTAAAGGGAGGCATGGCATTGTAGAGGTGAGTCACATGGTCTGCACCTGCCTCAAACGCCTTTATGGCGGTGTCATAATCGCTTTCGGTGTGGGCAATGGAGAATCTGACTTTCCCGGCACATTCCTTTATCACATCGATGGCGCCTGTTGTCTCCGGAGCCAGTGATATCAGTTTTACCAGACCCTTTGATTTATCTATCCAGTTTCTGATCTGAGAACCTGAAGCGGGAACGATGAATTCTTCGTTCTGGGCTCCTTTTTTGTTTTTGCTGATATAGGGTCCTTCCATATGAATTCCCACCAGGTCAGCGGTTTCATCGGATACTGTGCCTTTTAGCTGCTCTTCTTTATAAGCGGCGGCAGCTTCGCAAATGCCGTCCAAGCGCTCTCCCGATATAGTCATGGTGGTGGGAAGAATGGTTGTGACGCCCTGAGTAAATTCGAATTTAGCTATGGTGTCTATTGCTTCTTTTGTGCCGTAGCAAAAATCCTGGCATGCGCATCCGTGAAAGTGCACATCCGTAAGTCCCGGGATGACATACATTCCTGTGGCGTCAAATTCCTCTGCATTATCCGCATCTGAAATCAAACTGCCGACTTCTTTTATCTGATCATCCTCAGTGGCAATGCTTAATTCTCTGAATACACCGTCAGGTGTAAAAACAGATCCGTTTTTAATGATCATGGAAATACCTCCATAAAAGTAAGAGGCCTAACAAATTGAAGTTCAATCCTGTTAAGCCTTTTATCCTGTTATTTTACGTAGTCAAGTACCAGTGAAAGAGCTTCCTTGTCACCCACAAGTGTGACATCGTTGTGAAGCTGGAGAACAGAAGCGGGAACAAGGGGAGTTACGGGACCAAAGAAAGCGTCCTTTACGATCTGAGCCTTGTTTGCACCGTTTACGACAACAACGATCTTCTTTGCCTGCATGATGGTCTTGATACCCATGGTGTAAGCCTGCTTGGGAACCTTGTCAAAGGAATCAAAGAATCTTGAGTTTGCCTGAATTGTGCTCTCTGTAAGATCAACGCAGTGGGTCTCCTTTTCAAAGGCTGAACCGGGCTCGTTGAATCCGATATGTCCGTTTAATCCAAGTCCCAGAAGCTGCAGATCGATACCGCCACTCTTGTTGATGATCTCATTATATTCATTGCAAGCTTTTACTGAATCGGGTTCGAGGCCGTTAGGCACATTGGTATATGCCTTGTTGATATTAACTCTGTCAAAGAGATGTGTATTCATAAAGTAACGATAGCTCTGATCGTTTGTGGGCTCAAGACCCTTGTACTCGTCAAGGTTGATGGTGGTCACCTTTGAAAAATCAAGGTCTCCTTTGTTGTACCAGTCAACCAGCTGATCGTATGTTCCGATGGGTGTTGAACCTGTTGCAAGGCCAAGTACACAGTCGGGTTTCATCAGGATCTGTGCAGAGATAATGTTTGCGGCTTTGCGGCTCATTTGCTTGTAATCTTCGCCTACCAATATTTTCATAAACTTGCTCCTTTGTATTTATATATGTTTGATCATGAGTTGAATTCTCTCAACGATAAAAAGTGTAGCAATTTGAAAAATAAAAAACAAGTTAAGGGGCTGAAAAGTGCAAAAGATTGTAAAATAAGACAAAATCATGCAAAACAACTCGTGGAAATGCACAAAGGAAATCACTTTCTTCATTATTATATGGATGAAACTGTCCACGGGATATGAAAAGGGCTGGTTTTTACGGGGGATGCCGGGAAAAATAAGCGTGGCAGGCGAGGTTTTATCGGTAGGTTTTGCGTTAAAGTTATGCGTTTGGTTTTGTAAACCAAGTATAAATTATGCAATATGCACAATAGAAACCTTTTTAAACCTTGATTTTGGGTTTTAATCTTTGGTCATTCTGGAAAGCCGGGTTATATTGACAAGTCTGTATGACGGTGTTATCATTAGTTTAACGTTAAACGAAATAAACCAATGGCTTTTCAAAGGGATTGGATGTGAGGAAGGTATTGAAAACCCCTTGGTAAAGGGATATAATTCCAATCAGGAGCATAAGGGCGACGAATTTTGAAATGTTTACTTGGTTTAACGTTCAACCAACAATCATATTATTTATTTCAAGAAGGGAGAGTTACTTATTATGAAAAAGAAACTCATCAGTCTGCTTCTCTGCGGTACAATGATTGCAGCTCTTTCAGCCTGCGGCAGCACCGAGAGTGCAGCACCTACTGAAACAGAGACAGTAGAGGAAACAACAACAGCAACTGACGACGCAGCAGCAGAAACTGCTACAGAAGAACTTCCCGAGGTAACAATTACGCTCGGTATGTATCCCGAAGATACTCTTGTTGATGACATCGCAGTATTCGATGGTTACATTGCTACATATCAGGAATTACATCCCAATGTAACATGTGTACCTGCTTACTACAAATATTCAACAGATACTTTCATGCCAATGGTTGAGTCAGGCAACTGCCCTACAATCTTTGAGTCATGGTTCACAGAGCCCACAAAGCTCATTGCTCAGGGAGCTATCGCTGATATCACAGACGAACTTGAGGCAAGAGGCTGGCTTGATGCCATGAACCCTTCGATCAAGGATCTTCTTTCAGATTCAAACGGAAGAGTTTACGGTGTTCCCCGTGACGGATATGCACTCGGACTTATGTGCAACGTTGAGCTCTTCGAGGCAGCAGGTCTTGTAGATGCAGACGGATATCCCACACTTCCCAAGACATGGGATGAGGTAGCTGAGATGGGTAAGACCATCAAAGAGGCTACCGGTTCAGCAGGTCTTGTACTTCTTGCACAGGACAATGCAGGTGGATGGCACTTCTCCAACATCGCTTGGGCATTCGGTGCAACAGAGCTTTGCAAGGACAACGGCGACGGAACATTCACATCAAACCTTGCTTCTGACGAAGCTATCGCAGCTATGGAATTCGTAAAGTCTCTCAAGTGGGATTATGACATCCTTACAGCAGATCCTCTTTCAGAGAACTGGGGAACAGGATTTACTCAGCTTGGTACAGGTAATGCCGCTATGTACATCGGTGCAAACGATGCAGTAGCTCAGCCTACACAGGTTAACGGACTCCCTGTTGATAAGCTTGCAATGACAGCAATCCCTGCAGGCCCCGGCGGACAGTATTCACTCTATGGTGGTACTCCTTACTTCTTCTCAAAGGATGCTACACCTGATGAGATCAATGCAGCACTTGACTTCCTTGAGGTAATGGGAAAAGCACCCGTTGCAACAGAGTCTTCAGTTGCAGGTATGAGAGCAGGAGCAGAGGCAAACGTAGCTAACGGTGTTCCCGTAATCCAGGGCTTCCCTTGCTGGGTAAATCAGGATTACTTAGACGCTCAGGCTTCAGTTGTAAGCGAGTTCTCAAATGTTGATACAAAGCTCTTCCAGTCATACTTTGATGCAACAGCATCCAAGGGACTTCACCTTGAGGAGCCCGGTTCAACACAGGATATGTATGCAGAACTTACAAAGGTTCTCCAGGCAGTCCTCACAGACTCCAATGCCGATGTAGCAGCTCTTATGAAGCAGGCTAACGACAACTATCAGACAATTCTCGACTCTACATTCGGAGCAGAATAAATCAACCTTTTCATTGAAATCCTTCATATGAAATGAAGATCATACCGGAGCCCGGCCCCAAAACGGGCTCTCCGGTATGAATTATGATAGGGGGTTTTCACAGAAAAAAGGTAAACATTAACTTACAGGAGGCGCTATCTTGAAAGCAGCGAATAAACCTAAGGAAAAGTTCAGAAAGAGAGATTTGATAAGCTGGCTCGTGATGCTGCCCAGTCTGGTGCTGTTTGCTTTTTTTGTATGGGAACCCCTGATAGAAAATATCAGACTTAGCTTCTACAGCACAAAGATGTATGAGACAGTGGCTTTTACAGGCTTAAAAAACTATTATCTGGTACTCCACGATGTGGATTTTTTGGCAGCATTTAAAAACACATTTTCTTATACCCTCTGGTCATTAGTCATCGGTTTCTTTGTACCCATGATAATCGGCGTGCTCATCACAGAGACCGTTCATTTAAAAGGGTTCTTCAGAATGGCGGTATATTTTCCAAATATCATGCCTTCCCTGGCAACAATCTGGATCTGGAGTTATTTCTTTCTTCCCGGTGCAACCGGTGTGCTTAACATAATCGCCGGCAAATTGGGAATGGGACCTTACGAATGGCTAAACGACCCTAAGTGGACCATACCCCTTATAATCATCACACTTACATGGAAGAGTGCAGGTTCCACAGCACTTATCTATATGGCAAACATCGCCAGCATAAGCCCCGACCTTTACGAGGCGGCAACCATAGACGGTGCGGGAATCATGCAGAGAGTCAGACATATAACTGTTCCCAGTATTTTCGGCATCGCAAAGACCATGCTTATCTTGCAGATAATCTCCGTATTCCAGATTCTCTACGAGCCCATGATCTTTAAAAACGGCGGCCCTAACAACGCCAGCATCTCACTTATGATGCTGATGTACAGATACGGTTACAGAGATTATAACGTGGGCAAGGCAGCTTCACTTTCAGTTCTTGTCTGCATAATACTGGTAATTCTCAGTGGAATTTACATGAGAGCCACCAGAGAAAAAGAAAATTAGGAGGTGGCCGCGATGTGGTTTTTTGACAAATACAATGACAAAAAGGACGGCGTTATCCGTGGCTACGACATCAGATCAGCCAAGGTAAAGATACTGGCTGTGATCATCATGCTGATCTGTATCCTCATGGTGTGCATCTGTATCTTCCCGGCTCTTTGGGTTTTCCTTGCTTCCTTCAAAGACATCAAGGAATTTACCAGAAATGTGACCATCTTCCCCGAAAAATACGACTGGTCGCGAATGCTTGGCACATGGAACGCATTTAAGTTTACAAAATATTATAAAAACTCCCTCATAGCGATCCTCGGTTGCTCAGCCTGCGCCATAATCTTTAACGGACTTTTGGCTTACGGCTTTGCAATACTTAAACCCAAGGGACACAAGATCGCATTGGGACTTGTGATGTGGAGCTTAATGATCCCCGGTATCACAAGTATCGTAGCACTGTTTAGAAATATCAATCTGATCGGTTTAAACCAGAGTTTTATTCCCATATGGTTTTCATTTGGCGCAAATGCATTCTGGGTGGTCCTCTTTAAACAGTATTTTGAGGGAATCCCCAGGGAACTTTTGGAGGCGGCAAAACTTGACGGATGCGGAGTGCTGCAGATCTTTGCAAGGATCATGCTTCCTTTGTCAAAGCCGATCTTAGTGGTTGTAGCGATCTTTTCGATCACCGCGGCTTGGTCGGATTTCCTCCTTCCTTATCTGGTATTAAACGGAACGGACAAGACTACGGTTATGGTGAAGCTGTTCTCATTTAAGGATACACCCACCGATGCCGTAAGCGTACTCAGAGCAGCCTTTTTCGCAATAATTCCTCCCACAGTCATCTTCGCTATATTCCAGAGGCAGATTACTGACGGAGCAGCCAGCGGAGCAGTGAAAGGATAACAAAAAGATGGCAAAGATTGCAGACAGTTATTTTAAAGCAGATCCATGGAAGATAATCGAAGAGGGATTTGATGCCGACCACGGCACCGTTGCCGAATCGGTATTTTCCCTGGGAAATGAATATATGGGTGTCAGGGGATATTTCGAGGAGGGATATTCCGGCGACACATTGCTTGGCAGCTATTTTAACGGTGTCTATGAAAAGCAAAAGGCCAAGGCTCCCGGATACAAGGGTATCGTTCAGGAGACAGAGTTTATGGTAAACTCCCTGGACTGGCTCTACACCGGGATCGAAGCCTGCGGCGAAAAGCTGGATCTTGCAACAAGTGATTTTTCGGATTACAGAAGAGAACTGGACTTAAAGACAGGATTGTTAAAAAGGTGCTTTGTGTGGCATACAAAGGCCGGAAGCGTGAGACTTTGTTTTGAGAGAGTGATATCAATGACCGACAATGAGAAAGCGGCCACACTCTTAACCATAAAATCTATCGATTTCAATGGAAGGTTTAACGTTAAATCAGGCCTGAATTTTGACACAGTTCATGCAGGAGAGAAGAAGTTATGGAGCTGCTCCGAACACAGAGCAGGTGAAAATATGTGCCACATAAAAGGAAAGACCGTGGCAACAGGTATGGCTGTTGAAAGTTTTTGTATCTTCGACGGAAGCCTTGTAAAAAAAGCTTCAGAGTCCACAGGGGTAAAGGAAGACAAGAAGGTTTACATCAACTACACAGTGGATATCGAAAAGGGCGAGGAAGTAAAGCTTGAGAAGAGCGTGATAAACATTTCCCCCCTCTCTGACCTTACTGTGCCCATGGCACTGAATGAACTTCAGGGCATGAGCTTTAACAATGTATATTCCGCATCAAAGACTGGTGGAGCGAAACCTGGGAGAGATCGGATATTGAGATCCTGGGGGATCCCGAGAACCAGCAGGGAATCAGATTCTGTATATTCCAGATGTTTCAGACCTATCACGGAGCCGTAAAGGGCACAAACATCGGAGCAAAAGGCCTTACCGGAGAAGCATACAACGGAAATGCATTCTGGGATACCGAGACATATTGCCTGCCTTTTTACCTGTTCCATGACAGGAATGCAGCAAAAAATCTTCTCTATTTCAGATATGCTACCCTTGATGAAGCAAAACACAGAGCAAGGGCGTTAGACTGTAAGGGCGCATTTTACCCCATAGCCACCATAAGCGGAAGAGAGTGCTGTGATCTGTGGCAGCATGCTTCACTTCAGCTTCAGGCTTCCACCGCAGTGGCTTACGGAATCTGGCTTTATGAAAAGATAACAGGGGATGAATCTTTCCTTGAAGAATACGGTCTGGAGATGCTTATCGAGATATCCAGGATGCTTGCAACCCGCGGTGACTTTAATCCCGAGAGGACGGAGTATGGTTACTACTGCGTAATGGGTCCCGATGAGTTCCAGATGATGGTTAACAACAACTGTTATACCAATTACATGGGAAAATTTACCTTTGAGTATACCCTTGACATTATGGAGAAGATGAAAAAGGAGAATCCCGGAAGGCTTAAATCCATCAAGTCAAAAGTATCATTTGATGAGGATGAGACGGATGACTGGAAGGAAAAAGCCGAAAAGATGCTCATCCTCTATGATGAAAAGACAAAGCTTTTCGAGCAGCATAAAGGTTTCTTTGATCTGCCATCCCTTGATGTGGACAGTATCCCTGTGGAGGATTTTCCTCTTTACAGTCACTGGTCCTATGACAGGATCTACAGAAACAACATGATAAAGCAACCCGATGTGCTGATGTTCTTACTCTTGTTTAATTCATCTTTTACACAGGATGAGATAAGAGCAAATTACGAATACTACGAGCCTAAATGCATACATGAAAGTTCACTTTCTCCTTCTGTTCATTCAATCATTGCGGAGCAGCTTGGAAAGTATGATGAGGCCATTGATTTCTTTAAATTCGCCACCAGAATGGATCTGGACAATTATAACCGAAATTCCGGTGAGGGACTCCATACCACTTCCATTGCCGCAGCGTGGATGAATATTGTATACGGTTTCGGGGGATTTAGAAGTGACGGAGAAGTCTTAAGCTTCGCACCGAAAAAGCCCACAGACTGGCAGGGATACAATTTCAGGATCGTATACGGCGGCGCGGTCATAAGCGTTGAAGTAAAGGGTGAAGAAGTGTCCATAAAGACCCTTGGAGGAGAAAAGATAAGTGTAAAGGTTTATGGTGCCGACACTGAGATTGGCGGCCTGGAGACTGTTTTCAGGATCCCCGCTTAAATACAATTACGGAGGAAAAGACGATGCCCGACTGGATTATCCATGAGGATAAATATGAGGAGGCCGATGCTGTTTCTTTGGGAAACAGGTATTTGATCGGTAACGGCTATGTGGGAATCAGAGGAACACTGGAGGAATACAAAGCCGACAAACTTCCCGCGATCAATTTGGCCGGGATATATGACAGGGTGGGGGATAACTGGAGAGAACCCATAAATCTGCCAAACGCCTGCTACTCATATCTGAGGGTGGACGGGGATGTTTATACTCTTCCCGAGCATGAGGCAGTAAGCCACAGGATGGAGCTTTCCTACAGACACGGGCTCTTTAGGAGGACCACCACTTGGCATACCGCAAGAGGCAATATCACTCTTTCGACTGAGAGATTTGCATCCATGGCAAATGTCCACACCATAGGAATGAAATTTGTGATAAGCGCGGATTTCCATGCGGATGTGGAGCTCCTGACAGGAATAGATACGGCGGTGTGGGATATAAACGGTCCTCACCTTGAAAACAAGATCATGGAGGATGAGGGCGGTACATTAAGAGTTACGGCCGAGACCCATGAGGAACGAAAGATGGTGGTTGTATGTGAGTCGGTGAAAGTAAATTATGCCGGTGAATCAAAGACCGCTGTAAAAGATGACAAAATATTACACAGACTGTTTTTTGTGACAAAGCCCGGTGAAAAATGTACCGCGGAAAAGTTTGTCACCATCTTTACCTCAAGTGACGGGCCTGACCCCGCTTCAAAGGCTTTCAGTCTGAACCGACTGTCCGCCGAGCGGG
>JAGDCK010000039.1 GCA_017958585.1 Lachnospiraceae bacterium | reverse complement strand
TTACTTTATAGGAAATTCCTCCGAATTTCCTATAAAGTAAAAAGCGCTCCGCTAAGGATGCGCACTCGCGCGAGAAGAAGATTGTTGCTAAAGCAACACGCGCTCGGCGCGTAGAATCTCGCAAGCGAGATTCTTTTTTATTCATAGGGATAAAAGTGATAAAGTATGGAATACAGCGAACAAATTTGTTATAATACAATGGAGTATAAACTTATATACTAAGGCATGGAGATAGGGATATGAAGAGTAAGACAAAACTTAGGGGTGCAATGAAGTTATACCTTCAGTACGGCATATATCTTGGATTTTTACTTTTGGCTATAGATATCGCCGTATTTATCGCGGACAGTATCTTCGGAGCGATCCTGTTTACTTTCGTGGTATTTTATTTCATATTGACGCTTATTCTGTATTTTAATTATAAACCGGTGGTCCTCAACGAACTGGTCAGTTTCGCCACCGAGTACGGTCAGATTCAGAGAAAACTTTTAAGGGATCTGGATATTCCATACGCCCTGTTGGATGATACGGGCAAGGTTATCTGGACCAACACTTCCTTTGAATCGGTGACCCATCAGAGCAAAGGATTTAACAAATCCATCACCTCCATTTTCCCCACGATCACAAGGGACAGACTGCCGGATGAAAACGGCGTGGACGAGACCCAGTATGAGCTCGAACACGACGGCATGGAATACATGGCAAAATTCAAAAAAGTGTCTCTAAAGGACATGGTGGAGCACAATAATCTGGTGGACGTTGACAATTACAACGGCTACCTGATAGCAGTTTACCTCTACGACGAGACCGCTCTCAGGATCGCCCTTCAGGAAGTTGATGATCAGAGCCTTGCAGTTGGTATGATATATCTGGACAACTATGATGAGGCGCTGGACAGTGTTGAGGAAGTAAGACGAAGCCTCCTCATCGCTCTTATCGACAGAAAGATCAACAAATATATCTCCGCTCTTGACGGAATCACAAAGAAGCTGGAAAAAGATAAATACCTTGTCATCATGCGTAAAAAATCAATCGCCCGACTTCAGGAAAACAGATTTGATCTGCTGGAGGATGTAAAGACCGTAAACATCGGAAACGAGATGGCGGTGACAATCAGTATGGGAATCGGTCTTGACGGACTGACATATGCTCAAAACTATGAGTTTTCCAGAAATGCCATCGACCTGGCCCTCGGACGAGGCGGCGATCAGGCGGTTATAAAGACACCTGAGAGCATCACCTACTACGGCGGAAAAAGCCAGCAGATGGAAAAAAATACTCGTGTTAAAGCCCGTGTTAAGGCCCATGCCTTGAGAGAAATCATTACCGCAAAGGACAGAGTCCTGGTCATGGGACACAGAAATCCCGATGTGGATGCCTTCGGTGCAGCGGTTGGTATTTACAGAGTTACCACAGCTCTCGACAGAAAAGCTCAGATCGTATTAAACGATATCCCTTCAGGAATACAGCCCCTTGTGGATCTGTTCAGAGATAATCCGGACTACGATCCTGACATGATAATAAACAACCAGACGGCCCTTGAGATTGCCGGAAACAACACGGTCCTTGTAGTGGTTGATGTTAACAAGCCATCCATTACCGAGTGCCCGGAACTTTTAAGAGCGTGCAAATCCATCGTGGTTCTCGATCATCACAGACAGGGAACGGAGACCATCGAGAATGCGACCCTCTCATACATTGAGCCCTATGCATCAAGTGCCTGCGAAATGGTATCGGAGATTTTGCAATATACCTATGACAATATCAAGATCCATGCGGAGGAAGCTGACTGTATGTACTCCGGAATCATGGTGGATACCAACAATTTCATGACAAAGACAGGTGTCAGAACCTTCGAGGCAGCAGCATTCCTCAGAAGAAACGGCGCGGATGTAATGCGCGTAAGGAAACTTTTCAGAGAGGATGCCCTTGAATACAAAGCCAGAGCGGATGCGGTCAGCCAGGCGGAGATCTACAAAAACAGTTTCGCCATCTCCGTTTGTACGGCGGACGAACTTCCAAGCCCCACAATCATAGGTGCTCAGGCTGCAAACGAACTATTAAACATTCGCGGAGTGAAGGCCAGCTTTGTACTTACCGATTACCAGGGCCAGATATATATAAGCGCCAGAAGTATGGACGAAGTCAATGTCCAGATCGTCATGGAGAAAATGGGTGGCGGCGGTCACATGAACACCGCAGCGTGCCAGCTTGAGGGAGTCGGTCTTGCGGAGGCTATCGGAGAACTGAAGTCCACTCTTGACGTTATGATGGAAAACGGAGAAATTTAGGCAGAAAGGATGTAATAAAAGTGAAGATAATACTGTTACAGGATGAGAAAAAACTGGGCAAAAAAGGAGATATAATCGAGGCTAACGACGGTTATGCCAGAAACTATATATTACCCAAAAAGATAGGCGTTGAGGCCACAAGTGCCAACCTTAACAACTTAAAACTCCAAAAGGCAAATGATGACAAGATCGCTTTGGAGAATCTGAATAAGGCAAAAGAGCTGGCAGCAGACCTTGAGTCAAAGCAGATCGTTGTAAAGATAAAGGCGGGAGAGGGTGGAAAGACCTTCGGATCAGTATCCACAAAAGAGATTGCAACCTCCTGCAAAGAGCAGCACGGTATCGAGATCGACAAAAAGAAGATCCAGCTGCCTGAGGCGATAAAGAGCTTCGGAAATTTTGAAGTTCCCATTAAACTTCATCCGCAGGTGACTGCAAAATTAAATGTGAAAGTAACTGAAATCTAGGGGGAGAGGTAAATATGCCTTCCATGGAAGAAAACATAATAAAGAGAATATTGCCCCATTCCCTTGAAGCGGAAGGCGCTGTGATCGGTTCCATGCTTATGGACCGCGACGCGATCTCAGCCGCCGGAGAACTGGTTACGGGGGAGGATTTTTACAACAAACAATACGGCGTGGTATTTGAGGCCATGCAGGAGTTAAATGACGAAGGTCAGCCTGTGGATATGGTAACACTTCAAAACAGGCTAAAAGAAAAGGATGTTCCGCCGGAAGTAAGCGGTCTGGAGTTTATGAAGGACATCATCCAGTCCCTTCCCACATCGGCCCATGTGCGTTACTATGCATCCATCGTAGCCGAAAAGGCAACTCTTCGAAAGCTCATACATTTGAACGAGGATATAGAAAATACCTGCTATGCAGGCAAGGAAAGCCTGGAATTTATCATGGACGACACGGAGAAGAGAGTGTTTCAGCTGATCCAGCAGAGAAACACCGGCACGGATTTTGTGCCCATCAGAAAAGTCGTTATGAATGCCATGGAAAAGATCGAGATAGCTTCCAAGAATAAGGGAAGCGTCACAGGTATTTCCACAGGCTTTATCGATCTGGATTACAGAACAGCAGGAATGCAGCCCTCAGACCTTGTGCTCATAGCAGCCCGTCCTTCCATGGGAAAGACGGCGTTTGCCCTTAATATCGCTCAGCATGTGGCATTTAAGGATAACCTTCCCATCGCCATATTTTCACTGGAAATGAGTAAGGAACAGCTTGTTAACCGTATGTTTTCCCTTGAGTCAAACGTGGATGCCCAAAAGCTTCGTACCGGTCAGTTAAATGACAATGAGTGGGAGCGTTTGATAGAGAGCGCGGGTATAATCGGCCGTTCCAACCTGATAATAGATGATACTCCCGGTATCTCAGTGTCGGAGCTTAGGAGTAAGTGCAGAAAATACAAACTTGAGAAGGGCTTGTCCATGATCATCATCGACTACCTTCAGCTCATGAGCGGAAGCGGTCATTCCGATTCCAGACAGCAGGAGATCTCCGATATATCAAGATCCTTAAAGAGTGTTGCAAGAGAGCTGAATGTGCCTGTTCTTGCATTGTCTCAGCTGTCACGAGCTGTGGAACAGAGACCAGATCACAGACCCATGCTTTCTGACCTCCGTGAATCCGGTGCCATCGAGCAGGATGCGGACGTTGTAATGTTCATCTACAGAGATGACTATTACAACAAAGAGACAGAGAAAAAAGGTATCTCTGAGATCATTATCGCTAAGCAGAGAAACGGTCCCATCGGAACCGTAGAGCTTGCATGGTTGCCTGAATACACCAAGTTTGCTAATCTTGAGAAACAACACAGAAACGAAGAATAGATAAATAAAGAAAGGGCTCGGCGGAATGCCGAGCCCTGATCTTTTTAATGTTGAACTAAATATAATCCGATGGAAATTATTCGGAAATAGCGCCTACAGGGCACTGACCAGCGCAAGAACCGCAGCTGATGCACTTATCCTCATCGATCTCGAATTTACCATCGCCCATGCTGATAGCGCCAACGGGGCACTGAGCCTCACAAGCACCACATGCGATACAGTCATCACCGATAACAAATGCCATTGTCATATCCTCCTTTGTATTGCATAAGAAATATTGATTATTTGAATGTTATTTTATCATAAATAACATTTTATAACAAGATAAGCATCGGATTATTACGAAATTTAATAATTATTTTTCAAGTTCCGCTCTTCTTGCCTTTATACCGTCAAGTATCTTTTTCTTCTTTACGAGGAGATCCGTTTGATTCATGGGTTCAACTCCGTCAAGCCTGTAGGGGAGACCGAGTTTTTCGTATTTAACTCTTCCCATGGTATGATAAGGCAATGCATCCAATGCTTTTACACAGGAAAACTGCCCGATGAAATAGCCAAGATTGTAAAGGTCTGTGTCATCATCGGTCACTCCGGGAACAACCACATGCCTGATCCAGGTGTCCACCTTTTTCTCGTCAAGGTAAGCCAAAAACTTTAATATATTTTTGTTTGGCTGTTTAACGAGCCATTCATGCTTTTCGGGATCGATATGCTTTATGTCGAGCATAACGAGGTCTGTAAGGGGCATGAGTTTATCGAATTTCTCCATCAAAGGTGCATTGTCCGGGTTAAATGCGATACCTGAAGTATCAAGGCAGGTGTGAATGCCTTTTTCTTTGCATTTTCCGAAAAGTTCAATGAGAAAGTCGATCTGCATGAGGGGTTCTCCACCGGTTACGGTTATACCGCCATTAGTGTAAAAAGCCTCATTCCTTTTGTAATTTTGTATGATCTCATCGGCGCTCATGGGTGTGCCGGCGTTCATTTCCCAGGTGTCGGGGTTGTGGCAGTATGCGCATCTCATGGGACAGCCCTGAACAAATACCACATATCTGACGCCGGGGCCGTCTACCGTACCGAAACTTTCGAGGGAGTGTATTCTTCCTTCCATAAATGCCTCCATTTCACTGTTAAGTCTCTTGTCTTTGTTACTGTTAAGTATAGCGGTTTTGGGGCGTGTATACAAGTTTTTTGGTGTATTTATTCCAATACAAAAACTCCCGAAGCTTTTCGCCTCGGGAGTTTGAATTAATCCTGATATTAAATGGATTAGATAGCCTCGTGGAATGTACGAGAGATTACATCAGCCTGCTGTTCGGGAGTAAGCTTGATGAAGTTTACTGCGTATCCGGATACACGGATAGTAAGCTGAGGATAGTTCTCAGGATGCTTCTGAGCATCGAGAAGAGTATCTCTGTTTAATACGTTAACATTGAGATGATGTCCGCCCTTTGTAGCGTAACCATCAAGTAATGATACAAGGTTATCAACCTGTGCTGTGTTTGCTGCCATAGTTTTTTCCTCCTGTTTTTTTCTTTGCCTTTTGATCAGTTAAAATCGTCAAGGCCTTCCTGAAGAGTGGGAACGCTGCAGGCAAGGGGGTTACTGGAGCAATCGGTGCACCCAAGAGTTTCGACCTCTTTGGTCTTACCTGAGTCCGATGTGTCAACATTTACGTGACCCACGCCCTTTTCCATTCCACCATCCAGCATGTTGATGAGATCATCGATCATTGCGTCCTGATTCATTTGGAATTCCCCCTTTCGCAGAGTTTACACTGTAATTATTTATTTAAATCGATGTCGAGTATCACACGGTGATATCGACCGGTATACCTTATCGACTATTTATTTAAATCAATGTCGATATCGCCGGCAAATACCTTATCCTCTTTTCCGAGTGCACCGGGGATGATAGTGAAGGTATTTGAGATACCGTCCTGTGCATCGTTGAAAGGAAGCTTAGATACTGATGAAAGTGATGCAACTGCACCATGAGTATCACGGCCGTGCATAGGGTTAGCGCCGGGAGCGAAGGGCTGTCCTGCTCTACGTCCGTCAGGTGTGTTACCTGTTGCCTTACCATAGGTTACGTTTGAAGTAATAGTAAGGATTGAAGTTGTAGGAACACCGTTTCTGTAGGTGTGGTGTCTTCTTACAGCTGTCATGAACTTGTGAACGATCATCTGAGCGATGTCATCTACACGTTCATCATCGTTACCATACTTAGGGAACTCACCTGTGGTCTTGAAGTCGGTGATGATACCGTCTTCGTCACGGATAACTTCAACCTTAGCATACTTGATAGCTGAAAGTGAGTCAGCTACGATTGAAAGACCTGCGATACCTGTTGCGAAGTATCTCTTTACGTCTCTGTCATGAAGAGCCATCTCTGCTCTCTCAT
>JAGDCK010000038.1 GCA_017958585.1 Lachnospiraceae bacterium | reverse complement strand
TCGGGAACGACTACGGGGGTTACGGCAGCAGTGATCGTGGAAGTTGTCAGCACGGATGAGACAGTTTCCTACGGTATGGGATCCGTGGTTGTGGATGCGGGAGGCAATTTCTCCGGATCGGTTACAAATTTAAACCTTCAGGCCTCAACTGAATATATGATAAAAGTTGCGGATTATGACGGGGGCACCTGGTATAGAACAACAGTGACCACATCGGCAGCACAGCAGACCACACCGGCAAATAGTAATACTTCCGGAGGAAGCACCGGTCAGTCATCGGGTTCTTCAGGCAGTAACTCTTCGACAGTAACCACGGATAAGTCGGATAAGGTGTCAGCAGATGACAGCTCGAAAACGTCTTCAAAGGCTGAAAAAGTAACAAAAAAGACCGCGTCCGTTGTAAAGACCGTGGAGCCGACTGAAGCGAAAGAAGACACAGAAGCTGTTGACTTGGAGGATGATGGCGAAGCTGTCAACCTTAATGAGGATACGTCCACAGAGACGAGTCAGGATGACAACAAAGCATTGTCTGAGTCATCTGAAACGGACGCAGAGGAAAGTGTCGTTTCTGAGGCGGCAGGATCCGTAAATGAAAGCAAAAATACAAAAACTGCATTGATCGCTACGTGCGTCGGAATTGCGGTGGTGGCTTGCATCCTGGTGGCATATTTTGTGATCAGAAGAAAAAGAGATGATATATAAAAAAACTCAAATATCAGGGCTTTCATAAAATATAAACCCATCGGAGATTTCCCTTTGACAGAGGGAAAAACCCGGTGGGTTTATTGCGTGGAATGGTGGGAGATAATATAATCATTCTATAGGTGTTAATTATAAACGAAAGGGAGGATTTTCCATGAAAATGCCTAATATCAAAGCGTCATTGTCGGATGAGATAACAGCGAGGGAAGCTGAGAATCGTGAGGTGGCATACCGTGCTGCCGTGGAAAGCATCGTATTGTTAAAAAACGACGGAGCGTTACCTGTGAGTCCGTGCAACATCGCGCTTTTCGGTTCGGCTGCTGTAAAGATGGTAAAGGGCGGAACAGGCTCCGGCGAAGTCAACGAGAGGCACGTCACGGATATCTGCGAGGGGCTTAAAAACGCAGGTTTTAACGTGTACAACGATAATTACGTGCAAAGATATCGCTCCGAATATGAATGTGAAAAGAGCGAATTCAAGAAAAAGAACGCTGTCGGTATTCCCATCGGAAAAAGCAGCGAGGACATGATAAATATCATGGGAAATCCCTTCAAGATCCCGGCAGGTCCTCTTGTGACTTATGAGGATGTGGCTGACTCCAAGGCGGAAGTCTGTATTTATGCCATAGCAAGACAGGCGGGGGAGTGCGCCGACAGGTCACTTTCCGATCATGATTTCACATTCATGCCGAGGGAAAAAGAGAATCTGAAGTTTTTGGCAAAGCATTTTGAAAAACTGATACTTGTGATAAATGTGGGCGGTTCCATGGACATGTCTGTGCTGGATGAAATCCCGAAAATAAATGCGGTTATTTTCCTCTGCCAGCAGGGAATGGAAAGCGGCAGGGCTTTCGCGGATATATTATCGGGAAAAGCAAATCCTTCGGGAGCCCTCACGGATACATGGGTTAGAAGCTACTATGATGTACCCTGTGCAGGCGGGTTCGGCGATCTGGACAACAGACCGAAAGAGACCGACTATGGCGAGGGAATATTTGTGGGATACAGATGCTATGACACCTTCGGTGCGCCGGTTAGATACCCCTTTGGTTATGGCTTAAGCTATTCTGATTTTAGTATAGAATTCCGCGATATAACCCAGGAAGGGGAGAATTTCATACTTAAGGCGGATGTGACAAATGTGTCAGGACCAGCCGGCAAGAAGATCCTGCAGGTTTATGCAGGTGCCCCCACAGGAAAGCTCGAAAAAGAGAGAAAGCGGCTGGTGGGATTTGGAAAGTCATCACTTCTCTCTGAGGGAGAAAAAGAGAGGATAAGCGTTTCGTTTGATTTTGATGCGCTGGCGTCATACGATGAGAAAGAAGCCTCATATGTCTGTGAAGCAGGAAAATATGTAATCCTGATAGGAGATAATGTCGAGGCGGCAAAGCCTGTGGCATTTATAGAGCTATCAGGAAAACAGGTTTTGGCAAAGTGCGTAAATATCTGCAAATGCGATGTGGAATTTGAGCCGATCGACATGGAGAGGGCGCCCGGATTTGATACAGAAAATCTCCCGGGCATCGTGGCTGACACGTCTTTCATAAAGACGAAGCAATATGATTATGAAAAGACCAATGTCCCTGCAAGCGAAAAGGTGGAGGAACTGTTAAAGAAATTAAGCATAAAAGAGAAACTGACACTTTTGTCGGGTACAGGCTTTATGGGGGCGAAGGATAATACCCTTGTAGTCCCCGGGGCTGCGGCATATACAGCTGCCATAAAGGACAAAAACATTCCGTCCGTGGCTCTCTGTGACGGCCCTGCCGGCATACGTCTCCAGAGGGTTTCTGCCATCACGAAAAAGGGCAGCGTAAAACCCATGGAAATGATGATGGACTTTATGAACGAGTGGCCGGAGTTTATTAAAAAGATCATGACGGGAGATGCGAAAAAGGATACTCTGATCTACCAGAATGCCACGTCTTTTCCTGTGGGAACGGCACTTGCCCAAACCTGGAATGTGGAACTTTTAGAACAGGTGGGTGATGCCGTGGGCAGAGAGATGGAGGAGTTTGGAGTAACTTTCTGGCTGGCACCGGGTATGAATATTCACAGGAATCCTCTCTGCGGCAGAAATTATGAATATTTCAGCGAGGATCCGCTTTTGACAGGGCTTGTGGCAGCGGCGATAAGCCGTGGCGTACAAAGCCATAATGGAAAATATGTAACGGTAAAGCACTATGCCTGCAACAATCAGGAGACCAGCAGAGCCGGTATGTCTGCAAATCTCTCGGAGAGAGCTTTAAGAGAGATATATCTGGAGGGATTTAGGCTCGCGATCACAAAGGGCGGCGCAAAGGCCGTTATGACAAG
>JAGDCK010000037.1 GCA_017958585.1 Lachnospiraceae bacterium | reverse complement strand
GTGATCAACTGGGCCATGCTCTCTTCCAGGGTCAGGCCTATCCAGTCCTTCTCAAGATATGCGGTCTTTGCGTCCTCGTTCAGATAGGCGATGCCTACCACCACATCTGAATGGTCATAATACAGTTCACACTGTGGGTTGATGCTAACAATGATGGAATACGCATAGGTTCCTTCTGCAGGTATGATGTCAACGACCTCCTCCACTTCTTCAAGAGTGTCCTCATCAGAAACCTCTGCCGTATCAGATTCGCTCCCCGTAGCGATCTCTGTTTCACTTTCCGTGTCCACGGAAGTGACTGTTGATTCCTGTACTGCGACATCCTGTTCGTCTGAACCTGCCGCACCGCAACCGGATAGGATAAGGCACAGACCAATAAGTAAAGCTACAACTTTTGTCCCCGTTTTTTCACGTTTCATAGAATTCCCCTTTCTTTGAATTATTTCAGAGTAAACTAATCAACTACCGTAAATTATATAACGTAATTATAACACTATTAACGTATGAAATAAATGAAAAAAGGCTTTCAATGAATTGTTCCAGTGAAAACCTTTTAAAAAAGACTTAATTTTGGGTACGCTTTCTGCAAAAAAGTCATATTGCTAATTTATTCCAGCCTCCACCCATTATCTCCATGATAGATCATGAGTTTGGTCATGCCGCCGTCGACGCAGATATTCTCGCCTGTAATAAATCCGGCCTTTTCGGAGCACAAAAAGAGCACCGTGTTTGCGATGTCCTGAGGATTTCCGACGCGGCCTGCAGGTTGTTGCTCCGCATCCGGCCCGGCATAAACTTTAAATGACGTGTCTATCCATCCCGGAGAAACTGAATTGACCCTTACCTTTCCGGAAAAGCTCACAGCCAAAGCATGTGTCAGCGCAGAAATTCCGCCCTTTGCCGCCGTATAGCTCTCAGTCTGGGGCTGGCTCATTCTGTCCCTTGAGGAGGAAATGTTTACGATTGCTCCACCCTCATTAAAATAAGGTGCAAACAGCTTCGAAAGATAAAAAGGAGCAGTCACCCCGACGGAAAGAGCATACTGAAACTCTTCGTATGAGCACTCGTCAATTCCCTTCATGATGGGCAACGCGTTGTTTATGAGATAATCGATTTTTCCATGTTTTTGGATCACATATTTTGCAAATTCCTCCAAAACACTTTTATCCGATATATCCCCGACAAAATGCTCCCCGGGAACTTTGTCGATCACTTCCGCTATAGCACCCTGCTTTTCAAACTCCTCGGCAATGCACTTTCCGATACCGTTTGCCCCGCCGGTGACCACCACCACTTTACCTTTAAACTCAGACATGTATTACACCTCTGCCTTTTTATTTTTAACCCTTAAAATCAAAGTTACCGCCAACCATTCTCTCTGCGTCCGTCACAACACGGTCCGATGCCAGACTATATGAATATGCCTGCACATTGCTTATCAGAGCGTCCACGGAATCCGACGTGAAAGTAGTATATTCCCTCGCCTTGTCAAAAGGCATCTTAGCCTTATCAAAGGGCTTTTCAACCTCATTAAGATCAGCCGCTTTTTCCGTTTTTCTCTCCTCAAGGCGCTCCTCAAACTCAGCCCGCTTTTCCTTTGCCTTCAACAGACGCTTCTCGGAAGCGAGCTTGTCGGCATGCTTTTTCTCTTTTACCTTTGCCTCGCGCTTTTCCTCAGTCTTCTTTTCAATGCGCTGCCTCTGGAGATCCTGAGATTTTTCTACGGTTGCAAAGAAACTTTCCTTTCCGTTTGAATCTACGGACATACCGAAATTCGTGATCTTTGCACCGGTGCTCGCCAGGCTGTTTTTCGCCTCGGTGATCTTGTTTTGAGACATGGCAATAATTCCCTCATACTTTTTCCTGAAGGATTCATCCGTTGCCATACGCTCTAATTTTTCCTCATCTATGAGAACCACCATCTTTTTAGCATTTCCATAGATTGCAGCATTTTGCTGAGCCTGTGCTTTCATGTCTTTGCTCACCGCAATGAATTCCATGTTGTGGAATTTGGCCTTTAATTTTTCATAGTAATCCTTTGCCTTATCGGAAAGTTTTACCTCGCCCACGGTGTAACCGTATTCAGTTTTTTGAGGGATCAGGGAACTTTTTGAATTGATCTGTGGAAGCGTCTTTTCCTCCACTTTGGGCGCAGAAGTTTTTGATAAAGCTGCATCATTTGCGCGCTCTGCCCCCTTGCCGGCGTTTTGAATTGCTTTGTTCATCTGCTGATAAGCAGAAATACCGCCAATACCTGTCATATCACTCTACCTCCTTGTAGATAAATTGAAATCCGTTTCAATGTGAAGATCAGAAAACTGCAGATAAAAATAGTTATCTGTATCATATGTATCGGTCTTAACCTTTAGATACTTTACACTTAAAATTATTTTTTTTTATAAAAAAATATGGCACCTCTAAAAAAGATCCAGCGAACTGTCCAGATAGATCTCTTCCCGCACTTCAAGATGGTGCTCCGGTTTTGTCATATAATAAAGCAAAAACTCCAGGATCACAGCGCTTCCAAGGCTCCTGCCCTCGATCTTAAACTGAGAAAATCCCGCCGGTCCAAACACATCGGTGATATCTTTGACGCTGATAAATCCCGGATTTTTCATGGCATCAGAAAACCTGTAACCTCGACTTCCATTGGGCGATACGCAGATGTGATCCTCGCAGGGTAAACCGAGGCTCTTTTTGCTGACGTTCTCATAACAGTTTTTCCTGTCATAGCAGTCAAACCAACAGCACTCATTGCAAATAAACTCAACCTTCGCTTTTTGAGCATCGGTCAGACGAAGGAACCGCTTTTTTTCCGTATTTAATCTGAAATCCGGCACCACATATTTAAACTCCGGGCGATCGATCTCCGACACCAATTCGTCAAATTCAGTTATCACCTTCGTGGTCGATGATACAAAATAATATTCCGGATATCTTTCCTTAATATATGACAACAGCAGGTCCGAGCAAATGATGATGCCGTTGCCACTCTTTTTCCCGAACAGTTTTAACAGGAAATTGCATGTTTTGTCGGAAAGATGCTCTTTTGTGACAAGGAGATTGCTGAAAGTAAGCCTGGCCGAGATCCCATATTCCTCCATAAGTGCCGCCACATCCAGGGGCAATGCCTCGCCAAAGCCTACTCTTCCCCCGCCCCAGGCGCAATCCGCAGGAGCACCGTAAATCGAGCCTATTTCGCACCAGTCATAAAAATATTCCCTGTGATTGCGAAACAGCGGCAGAAAAACCTTATAAAATTCGTAGAATTCAAATAGCCCCGGAAGGTGATAATAAATTTTATTCATAATTTGCCCTTTCAAAGATCATCAAATCTTTAAAACAACTTCCACCGATTTATCAACAAGCTCCGCAAAGTTTACGCCGTCTCTGGGCGAACCGACCACACTTCCGTAGTGAACGGGAATTGCGATCTCAGGCTTAATGGTATTTATGAGTTCCGCTGCTTTTGCGGCATCCATGGTATATGTTCCGCCTACGGGAACAAGCGCGATGTCGCATTTTACGGCCTTTGCTTCCTTTGTGGCATCCGTATCGCCCGCAATATAAATCCGCTTGTCGCAGATATTCAGGATATAGCCCACCCAGCCAGCGCTCTTTAGATGAAACGGCTTCAACACATTGTATGCCGGGACCGTCTCAAAATACAGACCGTTTTTCTCATTCACGGTGCCGGGCTTAACTGTAAAGATCGTGGCAACCACATCCGCCACTTCGCTCGCTTTGTTTTTCATATTTTCCGGAACCACCAAAATCGTGTCATCCTTTGCCACATTTTTAATAGAATCCGGTGAAAAATGATCGTAATGATCGTGTGTTATGAGCACGAAAGAAGCGTCATGGGGCGCCTCCTCCATCTCAAAAGGATCGATGTAAATGACCTTGTTATCCCCTTCGATCCTGATACTGTTTTGCTTGAAAACTTTGATGTTGTCTACCATTTTTTCTCCCCCTAGAAAATAAAATTTTGTTTACACCGCAATATCTTTCAGCATCTTTTCGCCTAAATTAAGGATTCGATCATCCAACACTGCAAAAATGATCCGGATATCATAATCCTGATTTCCTTTTATAAAGTCGCTGCACGCCTGCAACGCTTGTCGCCATGCTCCTTCTGGCGGATAACCATATATTCCTGCAGAAATAAGAGGAAATCCTATGGAATGCAAACCATTTTCTTTAGCCAG
>JAGDCK010000036.1 GCA_017958585.1 Lachnospiraceae bacterium | reverse complement strand
GGGTCGTCACCGGGCTCTACCACGGGGTCGTCACCGGGCTCTACCACGGGGTCGTCACCGGGCTCTACCACGGGGTCGTCACCGGGCTCTACCACAGGATCTGTTCCGGGCTCTACCACAGGGTCGTCACCGGGCTCTACCACGGGCTCATCCACAATGCCGAGAGCCTCGTTCTTTGATGTATAGCTGTTTCCGTCATTAATTGTCAGGAATCTGTGAGCCTGATCAGCCAGTGTTACGTCAGCACCCTGCTCACCGTTTCCGCTGTTATTAAAGATAATGGTCCATCCGTCAGAAACAAGAGCGGGAACCTCGATGTGCCACCATCCGTCTGCATCTTCCACTGCAGCTCTTCCGGGCCATCCGCCGAACATCTCACCCTGGCTTCCGTAGATATATGCGGAAACGCTGGGCCATTCTTTTCCGTTGTAGAAATATACATCTGTAGTACTTGTAGGTACACCCAGTGCAGTCTCGGCTGCGATCTTTCCGGTGTACATCTCATAGTTTGCACCTGTCAGATAGATCTTTGTTCTGTCATTGATTGTATATTCTCTCTTGTTTGCATCTGTACCGTCGTTAAAGATTACCTGCAAAGTATCAGAAGCTGCCGCAGATACCTCAACTGTCTTCCATCCGTTCTCGATGTCAGACATCTTGTTTCCGGGCCATGCGTTTGACTTTGCTTCACCTGTGGCTGAATCATATGCATAAGCATATACATCGCCCCAGTTGTTTGTATCATAGTAATAAAGAACCGACTTGCTTCCGAAGATACCGAGAGCTTCCTCTGCAGCCTGCATTGAAGCATAGCGAGTATCATTCTTGTTTGTGGTATATACGTCTCTGATGTTGCTGATCACAAAATCAGGAGACTGGCTGCCCTGTCCGTTATTGTTGAAAATAACGTGAAGGCTCATGCTTGCACCCTCTTCGATGGTGGTCTTCCACCAGCCGTTACCTACTTCCTCGCAGGCTTTTCCGGGCCATCCGCCGAATGTGGTGCTTCCACCATAGATATAAGCACTAACGGAATCCCAGCCTGAATTGTTGTAGAAGTACACTGTAGTTTGTGAAGAAGAAATGCCTACAGCCTCCTCAACCTCTGCCTGTGAGGTTAAACCTGTTTTAAGAGAAGGAGCAAAATAGACCTTTGAAGTGTCTTCAACCTTCAAATTGTCGGTCTGAGTTCCGTTAGCATTATTGAATATGACATAAAATGGTGTTCCTTCAGTTACTGCAATATCTGATTTCCACCAATAGTCACCTACATAAGAAGCTGCTGTTCCGGGCCATCCGCCGAGAAGCTGAGTACCGTCATCAAGCCATGAATAAGTTGATACGCTGTCCCAGCACTCAGTGTTAAAGAAGTACACTGAAACACGGCTCACACCGCTTGCTGCTTCACCTGCATCCTTTGATGCATATACTGAACTGTCACCGAGAACGATGTATCTGCCGCTCTCACTGTTGATTGTATAGCTTTCCGTTACATCTGTTCCGTTTGTAAATGAAATGCTGAATCCTTCGTCTGCTGCGGCGTCAACAAGGAAACTGTACCAGCCGTCTCCGCCGCTCTTTCCGGTGATAAGGTCTGCGCTTCCGTTAACGCTTGCAAGGATGTTACTCCATGAGTAAGCATTGTAAACAAGTACTGATGTCTTCTCAACTTCCTCTGCGCCATAGAGAACTACAACGCTTCTGGCGGGAACTGTTCCGTCGATGACACCGTCTGTTACTGTAAATACGCCTGTGCCGTCAACCTTGTCCACATATGTTCCGTCGGCAAGATTTGTCTCACTGTCAACCGCATAATCAGCGTGGCTGCCGTTAATGATAACAACACCCTTGTCTCCTCTTTCGATCATGAGAACCTGTGAGTTGTTGCCGGGATTTCTGAGATATTCTCCCTCGCCGTTCATGGCTTTTCTGAACTTGTTAACAGCTGCAACAGCGGGTGCCTTGTAAGCGTCGCTGCCTGCGATACCGATGGTGTTTGTACCGTACTGGTTTGATGTTGAGCTTCCGTAAGGACGGCTGAAGAAAAGAGGTGTTCCGTCAGCTCTTGCGGTGATGATAGCCCATCCGAGTGCCACCTGATCCTCGTCAAGTGCGCTCCAGGTACCGTCGTTTAAGTAGTTATCGTGGCTCTCTACCCATGTAACAAGCTTGTCGGGATCTGCCACATAGCTGCCCTCATTTGCAATCTCATAGCTTGCAATTTTTGCGGCAGTATAATCATTTGAAGTAAGAGATGTTCTGATCTTTGCGCCGTAATCGGAACCTGTTGTTCCGCCGATCCAATACTGATAAGCAGCAAGTCTGTCATTCTGACCCTGAAGAACCTCTCCGTATACGAAGATATCGTTCTTGTCAAAAACTTCCTCTCTCATGTTGGGATAGAAGCTGTTCTCAACTCCGTCAGGAGCAGGATCGTCGGGAAGTGCGATATGCTTTGCTGTATCGATTCTGAATCCGTCTGCGCCGCATGCGATACAGTCATCAAGGAAAGCATAGAAATATTCCTGAAATCCTTCATTCTCTGTATCTACATCGGGAAGTCCGCCTGATGCATATCTGGTGCACTGAAGTCTGTCACTGTAAGAACTCATTCCTGTAAGTCCGGTGTCGTGGTAGAGCTTATCTGCTCCGCCTGCGGCATCGATCATGTCCTGAGCAACATCACCTGTGTCAACCGCTGTGTGGTTTGGCAGAATGTCTACGATAACCTTGATACCGTAGCTCTCTGCAGCCTCGCACATAGCCTTGAATTCGTCTCTGCTACCAAGCTGATAGTTACCGATCTTCCAATCTGTGGGCTGATAGTGATAATACCACTTTCCGTTTGAACCCATAAGAGTGAGTGCAGGATAATCTGACTCACACAGATTGATGGGGGATGTCTGAACTGCTGTGTAGCCTGCAGCCGCAATATCCGCCAAGTTTTCTTTGATTGTGTTAAATGACCAGCAGAATGCATGTAAGATTGCGCCGTCATTAACATAGCTGTAGGTCGAAGTGCCTGTTGTGCTCTCTTCGGCCCTTGCGCTCATAACAGGTGCGACAGATAAGACAACTGCCACAGTCATTACAAGTGCAATGATTTTTCTGATAATCCCTGTCTTGATTTTCATAAGACCCTCCCATTTAAATTTTTTGGTACAGAAAGTAGAATATCACTGTGACTGATTTCCTATCTTGCAGAATATTGATTTTGAATAACACAAAAATGACCACTTCCCCTATACCCGGTCAAAATAGTGTTATGGAGATCTGTAAAAAATAAGGGTCTGCATCCCGGACAAGGCGCAAATCCTTGAAAAAAGCACCGAACCGGGTACAGACCCTGAAAAATCAATATAATTTTGTTAACCGTTTTACTTCATAACACGGTATTCCTGGGGTGTGACACCCTTTATGACCTTAAAACGCTTGATAAAATAACTGATATTGTCATATCCCGTGGCCATGGCAATATCGATGATCCTCTCATCCGTGTCTTTAAGCATCTTTGAAGCCCGCTCCACCCTGACTTCGTTGATATATTCAGTCAGAGTCTTACCCGTCATCTTCTTAAAGCATCTGCACAGGTACTGCTCATTAAGCCCCAGATAATCGGAAATATCCTTTACCTTTATCTTTGAATCAAAATGATCCCTTACGTAGGTCATGGCAAGCTGCACATTCTCCGCAAGTCCCATGCTGTTCTCCCCGGTTTCGCTCTCCGTATCCTCCGCAGTGATAAATCCGTTTTCATACATGATGGATAGAAACTCAGTGATATAGAGCTTTGTGGTCAAAAAAGAAGTCCTGCTCTTTTTATCCGCCTCAGTCATGGCCTTTTTATAAGCCTTTTTAAGATCTGAAAAGCCCTCGGAATCCGCCGGGATCATGGTGACCTTCGGCTTTTTCCTGTTAAGTATGGGATCCAGGATCAGGCGCTGTGCCTCATCATACATCTCGTAGTTAAGCATTCTGCCATCAAATACGATGGCGCTCTCTATCTGATTTTTTGCAAGGGTCAGCCCATGCAAAAGCTTACCTTCAATAAGAGCAAAGCAGGGAGCCTTCACAGGAATATCCTCCCCTTCAAGCTCCAGCACAAAATCACCCTTTTCGAAAAAAATGATCTCCGTCTCCTTGTGCCAATGCATATTGACGGTGTAATTGAAATCCCCATTCCATTTGTATGTAGCCAGCGGAAAAGTTTTCGTTCCGTGGTTTACATTTTCTTCAAAACATTGATAGTCCATAACGCGCCCCCAAAGCTGTTGTGGTTAATCGGTTAACTATCAATATTATATTCTTTTTTTTATATTTTTGTCAATAAAATATGCAGGCACAAAGGGTGTCTGCATATCTAAAAATCATGAGGTTTTTTTGTTGAAAATTACTGATAAACACTTGATATTATCAATTTCTGTTCGTTTTAAAGTTGAGAGCCTGTTTTTTCATCTCCCTTGCGTTTTCAAGGGCTGCCTCAGTAAGGGAATCACTTCCGAGAAGCCTTGCCAGCTCCTCCACGGAAGACTCCTCCGTTATCTCCTTGATATCGGTAATGGTATTGTCTTTGCTGCTGCTCTTTTCTATGAGGAAATGGCTGTCTGCCATGGCAGCAATCTGGGGCAGATGTGTGATGCAGATGATCTGGTGGCTTCCGGACAGGACATTCAGCTGCTCAGAAACCTTCCATGCTGTCTTTCCGCTGATACCGGAATCAATCTCGTCAAATATAAGCGTATCGATGAAATCCTCCTTTGCAAGGACGGTCTTAATGGCAAGCATGGTCCTTGAAAGCTCACCTCCGCTGGCCACATCCTTTAAGGGTCTTACACTCTCTCCCGGATTAGTGGAGAGCATGAATTCTATATCATCAAAGCCCTCTGCGGTGATATTTTCGTTTCTGTCAGTCTTTATCTGAAAATCCACGTGGTTGAAATTAAGTCCAACCATGGCATCCGTGATCTTCTTACCAAGGACTGAAGCATTCTCTCTTCTGATATCAGACAACTCCTCGCATGCCTTATTTAAAGCCTTCTCCGCCTCGCTCTTTTCATTGTAGAGACGAGCCATATAAGCATCGTAGTCGCTT
>JAGDCK010000035.1 GCA_017958585.1 Lachnospiraceae bacterium | reverse complement strand
GATCAAGGATCTTGAGGATTCACTTCAGAAGCTTACAGACAAGTTTATCAAGGACATCGATGAACTTGTTGATGCAAAGACAAAAGAAATCATGACAGTTTAATATTAAAAAGCGAATGCAGATAGCGTTCGCTTTTTTTAACGTTATAATTAATAATTATTTTATTTGATTTGATCAATGATTTGTCAGATAATATTTATGTGTGTCAAAGGATCACTATCAATTAGTTTAAAATGGAGATTTTATGGAAGAGAATTTAAAGATACCACAGTCCGTTGCCATAATTCTTGACGGAAACGGCAGATGGGCAAAGGCAAAGGGACTTCCCAGAAACATGGGTCATGTCCAGGGTGCAAAGACTGTGGAAGAGATATGTGAAGCAGCATACAAAATGGGTGTTCAATATCTGACGGTCTATGCTTTTTCCACGGAAAACTGGAACAGACCAAAGGATGAAGTGGAAGCACTTATGAAGCTTCTCAGAAATTACATGACAAATTCCATCAAGACTGCGACCAAAAACAATATGTGTGTCCGTATTATCGGTGACAAGTCAAAGCTTGACCAGGATATCCGGGACAGCATTTCAAAACTTGAAGAAGCCACAAAAGACAATACGGGACTTCATTTCCAGATAGCAATCAATTACGGCGGCCGCGACGAGATCGTAAGAGCCGAGAAAAGGATGATGGAGGATGTAAAGAGCGGAAAGCTTGCAATTGAGGATGTAAGTGAGAAGACTATCTCAGACTACCTTGATACCGCAGGTATCCCAGATCCGGATCTTCTCATCAGAACCTGCAACGAGCAGCGTATATCAAACTTTTTACTCTGGCAGCTTGCTTACTCCGAATTTTATTTTACCCCCGTTCCCTGGCCGGATTTTAACAGGGATGAGCTGATAAAGGCTATAGAAAGCTACAATCACCGCGAGAGAAGATTCGGCGGACTTACGGAGGAGAAGTAATGTTTGGAGTTAGATTGTTAAGCGGAATAGTGATACTTGCAATATCCATCCTCGGAATGGCAGTGGGCGGAGAAGTCTTATGCATCGGTCTTTGCATCATATCATTGATAGGCTTTAGAGAGATGACAAAGGTTCTTGGCGTATCAGGTAATGATACGGAAGGCGGAAAGAAGTTCAGTGCGCCGGAGATCATAGGATTTGTGGGCATTGTAGCTTTATACGCAGGAGTTTATGCGGTTTATCTGACTGACAGTTTTGTATATATGCTGGGTGCGGTGGTATTTACCATATTGGCACTTATGTTTGCATATGTTTTTGCATTTCCGAAATTTAATGCGGAAAAGATAATCGGTGCGGTATTTGCATTTGTATATGCTCCCCTCATGCTTTCCTTTGTGTATCTTACAAGGGAAGGAAATGCAGGTATCTACGTGGTATGGCTCATTCTGATAAGCAGCTGGGGTTGTGATACCATGGCATATGTGGCAGGAAAACTTTTTGGAAAGCACAAAGCTTTTCCCGAGCTCTCCCCCAAAAAGACCATCGAGGGATGCGTCGGAGGAGTCCTTGGAAGTGCGCTGATCGGTGCGATCTATGCTTCACTTGTGATTAACGGAAGGGTTGATATTACGGGAAGCGTATGGAAGATCGCAGTATTAACAGCGGCAGGGGCATTAATGAGTATGGTTGGTGACCTGGCAGCAAGCGCCATCAAGAGAAACCGCGATATAAAAGACTATGGAAAACTGATACCCGGACACGGTGGGATCATGGACAGATTCGACTCCACCATAGTTGTGGCACCGCTGGTATTTTTCCTCACAGTCGTTTTGCTTTGATATAAGCGACTGACATGAAAGGTTTGGAATTTGGTATGAAAAAGATATCACTTTTAGGTTCCACCGGATCCATAGGAACCCAGACACTTGAAGTTGTGGACGAGAACCCGGAAGAATTAAAGGTTGTGGCTTTGGCCGCAGGAAAAAGCGTTGATAAGATAGAGATACAGATCAGAAAATATAAGCCGGAGATGGTGGCCATGTGGTCTGAGGAAGCGGCAGATGATTTGAGAAACAGGGTCAGTGACATTGATGTAAAGATCGTCTCGGGAATGGATGGCCTCATTGAAGCGGCAACTATAGAAAGTGCCGATGTGGTACTTACCGCAGTGGTTGGCATGATTGGCATCAGACCCACAATAGCAGCCATAAAAGCCGGAAAAGACATAGCCCTTGCAAACAAGGAGACTCTTGTATGCGCAGGACATATCATAATGGATCTTGCAAAACAGTACAATGTAAAGATCCTGCCTGTTGACAGTGAGCACAGCGCCATATTCCAGTCCCTGCAGGGAGAGCCTGCAGACAAGGTTTCGAGGATACTTCTCACTGCTTCCGGAGGGCCCTTCAGGGGCAGGAAAGCAGAGGAACTAAAGGGGATTCAGGTGGAGGACGCCTTAAAGCATCCAAACTGGGCTATGGGGAGAAAAATCACCATCGACTCATCAACCCTTGTAAACAAAGGACTTGAAGTTATGGAAGCCCATTGGCTCTTTGGAGTTGATGTGGATGATATAACCGTGGTGGTCCATCCTCAAAGCGTGATCCACTCGGCGGTTGAATATGTGGACGGAGCGGTCATTGCACAGCTTGGGACACCGGATATGAGACTTCCCATTGAATATGCACTCTTTTATCCGGACAGAAGAACTTTATCCGGACAGAGATTAAACCTTTTTGATATAGGTACACTTACCTTTGAAAAGCCTGATACGGAAACCTTTAAGGGCTTAAGTCTTGCCATAAAAGCGGCAAAGATCGGAGGCAGCATGCCAACGGCCTTCAATGCGGCAAATGAAAAGGCGGTTTCTCTGTTTTTGGACAGACGCATAGGATACACGGATATCGTGGATTACATAGAAAGAGTCATGGACAATCACAGGGTTATCAAGGATCCTACCGTGGATGAGATACTTTCCACGGAAGCTGAGGCTTACGAATATATAATGGGAGAAGTGAAATAGTTTGGTTAGCTTAATTCTTTTTATCTTAATATTTGGAATCGTGGTGATCTCCCACGAATTCGGTCATTTCCTGATCGCAAAGGCAAACGGCATCCATGTGGTGGAGTTTTCCGTGGGCATGGGACCTGATATCGTTTCCTTCACAAAGGGGGATACCAAATACTCCATCAAATGGCTTCCCATCGGAGGTGCCTGCACCTTTGAGGGAGAGGATGGCTTAAATGAAAAAGAGGAACAGTCGGAAGGATCATTTTTAAAGGCCAATGTATGGTCCAGGATCGCCACTGTTTTTGCAGGACCCATCTTTAATTTTATCCTGGGATTTATAATCGCTCTTGTGATGGTCACGATGATCGCCATGAGAGATCCTGTTGCAAGTGAGGTTTTGCCTGACAGCGCAGCCGCTGAAGCCGGTTTGCAAAACGGAGACAGGATAGTGTCCATCGATGGCGGAAAAGTACATCTCTACGAGGAGATACTTTTGTTTACTGCCACAAATCAGGGCGAGACCGTGGACCTGACATACGAGAGAGACGGCAAAAAATACGATACACAGATCACTCCCATCTACAATGAGGAAGAGGGAAGATACATGCTGGGTATCGTAAACAGCGACTTTGTGGAATTAAAGGGATTTGACTTTGTAAAATATGCTTTTTATGAAGTGAAATACTCCATGACTTCCACATATAAGAGTCTGGGAATGCTCATAAGGGGCAGAGTCTCAAGGCATGATGTGGCAGGCCCTGTGGGAATTGCAGTAAACGTGGTTGGAAAGACCTACGAAGCGACAAAGGAATACGGATGGAAAAATGTGCTGGTGAACATGTTAAACATCATGATGCTTTTATCCGTTAATCTCGGCGTGTTAAACTTAATTCCTTTCCCGGCTCTTGATGGCGGAAGGCTTGTATTTCTGTTCTTAGAAGTAGTAAGAGGAAAGCCAATCCCTGCAGAAAAGGAAGGAATGGTCCACTTTGTGGGATTCGTGTTCTTCATGGTTCTTATGGTATTTATATTCTTTAATGATATAGCAAATGTATTCATTCATTGATAAGGCCTGTAATCCACAGGATTATTAAATCAATATTATTTGCCTTCGGATTTGG
>JAGDCK010000034.1 GCA_017958585.1 Lachnospiraceae bacterium | reverse complement strand
ATTGTCTGACATCGAGCAGCTGAGGGATGAGGAGCGGCTTCCGGAGGCGATCATTCCGATCGATCACATCTTTTCCAAATATCCGAAATGTGTGATAAAGCGTGAGTTTGTGCGCCTGATTGAGAACGGGAACAAGTTTTATGTAAACCATATAGAGGCGTTTGATAGGGACGGATGCCGACTTGTAGGCAGTATGTTCGCGGAGAGTGAGCAGATCCGGGTGTACGATGCGGATGGCAGATTTTACGGAATCTACCGGTTTGATCAAAGGCAGGACGGATTTGTTCCGGTCAAGATGTTTCTGGAAAGGTAGGTGGAAAGCGTGAGAGTGATCGCAAATACCACCGATTTTAAGATCGAAGAGCCGACGGCCGTCGCCATCGGCAAGTTTGACGGGATACACAGAGGGCATAAGGAACTGCTGGCGCATGTGATACAGGCGAAAAGAGAGGGCTTAAAGGCAGCGGTGTTTACCTTTGATACCTCTCCGGAGGTGTTTTTCAAAAAGGTTCGTCACAGGGAACTGATGACCGCAGAGGAGAAGCGAGCATGCTTTGAGAAGATGGGGATAGATTATGTGGTGGAATATCCTTTTAACGAGGAGACTGCCCGGATCTCTCCGAAGGATTATGTGAAAGAGTTTCTTCTTGAAAAGATGTCCGGCCGGCTGATCGTGGCGGGGGAAGATCTGTCCTATGGAGACAAGGGCGCGGGAGATGCGAATCTGCTCGTCTCCATGGCTGGTGCGCATGGCTTTTCCGTGCAGATCATACCAAAAATCTCCCATAATGGGAGAGAAATCAGTTCCACCTATGTGCGCGAAGAGGTGCGCAAGGGAGAAATGGAGATGGTTACGGAGCTTTTGGGCAATCCGTATGCGGTATCGGGCATCATTCGGACCGGAAACCGGATCGGCCGTACGATGGGACTTCCGACCCTTAATCTCTATCCGGAACAGGACAAGCTTCTTCCGCCCAGTGGCGTTTATTTCTCAAGGGTTTTTCTGGAGGGAAAGGCATATGAGAGCGTAACCAATATCGGGCGCAAGCCGACGATCGGCGACACCCAGCCCATGAGCGTGGAAACGCATCTGTTCGGCTTTGACGAGAATGCATATGGCAAGTTCTGCCTTGTGGAGCTTCTCAAATTTGACCGCCCCGAGCAGCGATTTGACAATATCGACCAGCTAAGGCATGCAATCCTTGAAAATGTCCTCCACGCCAAGCAGTATCATAAGAGCAGGAAACTGCAATAAGACCTGCACAGTGGGAACGTCCCGTTGTGCAGGTTTTTTGTGTACTTCTTTTGTGCATAAAGTACACAAAAAATGCAAAAGTTGATTTGTATGATGGACGATTCAACAATTTGATGAAAGGACGGCATTAGGTACTTGTATCTTTGTCTCATTTCCCTTAAAATAAAAACGTATGGGTTTTGAAATTCACCAAAATCCTTGGCGAATAACATCATAGAAGCAGTGCAAAATACGATAAAGGGACAAAACGATGGAAATAGTAATAGCTTTGGCTGGCGGATTGGGTTTGTTTTTGTTTGGCATGCAAACCATGAGTGATGGAATTGAGAAGGTGGCAGGTGCCAGACTCAGAAGTATTCTGGAATTTTTCACGAGCAATAAGTTCATGGGACTTCTGGTCGGTATTATCTTTACCGGCGTGATACAATCCTCCAGTGCATGCACATTGATGGTTGTCAGTTTCGTTAACTCCGGCCTGATGACACTTTATCAGGCAGCCGGTGTAATCTTCGGCGCCAATATCGGTACAACGATCACCTCACAGCTCGTTTCCTTTAATCTTTCGGAATATGCACCTTTTAT
>JAGDCK010000033.1 GCA_017958585.1 Lachnospiraceae bacterium | reverse complement strand
CTTTAATGTGTGAGTGCACTAAAGCCGACTGCTGCAAACTAGGCAGCGTATGCTAAATTATCGTTAGCGTTTAATTTTAAGTTGGCCATTTACGACGTTCCTGTCGACTCGCTTCTTAAACTTCATGATCCCCGTCGAAACCTTTACTAGCCCAGGTTTTTGACTTTGAAATTCCTCTCGGTCTCTCTTCTCTGATCCTTTTTGGCAATATCCTCTCTCTTGTCATAGAGTTTTTTACCTCTGGCAAGGCCTATCTCCATTTTGACTCTTCCGCCTTTGAAATAAACCTCCAACGGAACTAAAGTATAACCCTTTTCCTTGATCTTGCCAAGAAGTTTGTTGATCTCCGCTTTATGTAATAAGAGTTTTTTGACTCTCAAGGGATCCTTGTTAAATATATTTCCCTTTTCATAGGGACTTACATGACATCCGTAGACGAACACTTCGCCGTTTTCGATGCGGATAAAGCTCTCCTTGATACTGCATTTACCCATTCTCATGGATTTAACTTCAGTACCGCAAAGTTCCACACCGGCTTCATATTTTTCATCTATGAAATAGTCATGATAAGCTTTTTTGTTGTTTGCTATTAATTTCCTGGTTTCTCTCTCCATAACTTTTCCTCAAAAACATTATGACACAAAAACTTCAAGTTGAAAATAAACTATAAAGACTAATTTACCAGAGAAAAATCTATGGTCTTCATAAACCTGTCGCAGTCTTCCACCATTACTCTCACGGGCTGTCCCAGTCTGAAAGTGTTGCCGGTGCGCTCTCCCACGATCTCCATGGTATTCTCAAAGAAATTGTAATAGTCACCGGGTATCTTTGATATGTGGACCATACCTTCACAGGTGTTAGGAAGTTCTACGTAAAGCCCCCATGCCGTTACGCCTGACACCACTCCGTCAAATTCACAGCCCTCAAACTGTTCCATGAATTCAACCTTCTTTAATTTATCGGTCTCTCTCTCAGCCTCATCAGCTCTTCTCTCCATGTCGGAGGAATGTTTTGCCACAAGTGGTAAGAGGGACTTGTAATGTTCAACCCTCTTAGGAGACAGGTCGTTTTTTAAAGATTCCTTTATGATCCTGTGGATCTGCAGATCCGGGTAACGTCTGATAGGCGAAGTAAAATGGCAATAGTATTTGCATGCAAGACCAAAATGCCCCTCGCATTCAACGCTGTATTTAGCCTGCTTCATGGAGCGAAGCGCCATTCTGGTGATCATGGGCTCCTCATCGGTGCCTGCAATCTTTTCCAGAAGCTTCTGGATCTCCTTTGGATGGACTTCCGAAGGGTCGGCCTTTGCTTTTCTCTTTCCCACAGACTTAAGATAAAATCCGTAATTATTTATAAAGGTTGTCAGTTTCTGTATCTTTTCCGCATCGGGAACATCATGAACCCTGTATACAAAAGGTGTATCCAGCCAGTAAAAATGCTCCGCAACGGTTTCGTTTGCAGCCAGCATAAAGTCTTCGATCATGTCGGTAGCCGCATTTCTCTCATAGGGCTTTATGTCCACGGGATGACCCTTTTTATCCAGGATTATCTTGCACTCAGGAATGTCAAAGTCGATGGAACCGCGCTTTCTCCTCTTTTCGCGAAGGATCTGTGACAGTTCTCTCATCTGTAAAAACATGGGCACAAGTTCCCTGCAGTCGTACAGTCTCGGATCGTTATTTACCACATCGGGATCATCCAGGATCCTTTTTACTTCGTTGTAGGACATGCGCCTGTTTACGTTTATTACGGAAGTCTGAATCTTGTAATCCTCTATGGTTCCTGACTTATCGATTGTCATGATGCAGCTAAGTGCCAGTCTGTCTTCCTTTTGATTTAAGGAGCAGATGCCGTTTGACAGCGCATGGGGTAACATGGGTATCACCCTGTCCACCAGATATACGCTTGTGCCTCTGTCCTTTGCCTCCCTGTCAAGAAATGACCCTTCCTTTACATATTCGGAGACGTCCGCTATATGAACACCTAAGGTATATCTTGATCCGTCAAAAGAAAGTGATACCGCATCGTCAAGATCCTTTGCATCCTCTCCGTCGATGGTAACCATTGTAACGTCACGTAAATCTGCTCTTCCCTGAATGGAATCCCCTGATACGCTCATGGGAACGTTTAAAGTCTCGTTCATCACATCGTCCGAAAACTCCACGGGAAGGTCGTAACCTCTTACGATTGACATGATATCGACACCGGGGTCATTTATGTGACCTATGATCTCCACGATCTTTCCCTCAGGGTTTTTCACTTCATTTCCGTAATCGGTGATCTCGCAAACTACTTTGTGTCCGTCCACCGCATTCTTTGACTTTTCGGTGGGAATAAAAATGTCATTTATGAATTTGGCATTATCGGGAATCACAAATCCGTAGTTTTTCTTGGACTTTTCAAAGGTTCCCACAATCTTCGTGAAGCCTCTCTCCACAATCTGTAAAACAACGGCTTCTTTTCGCTTTCCCTTAGGGGAAGCAGTTACCATGATCTGGACTTTATCCTTGTGAAAAGCTCCCAGGGTCTTATCCTCGGGAATAAAGAAGTCTTCGTCCACGCCTTCCACTTCCACAAAACCGAAACCGCGCTGATTGCTGATGAAGGTTCCAAGCATCACATTGCCGTCACCCTTCATGATCTTACCTTTTTGAGTAATGGTAAGTTTTCCTTCAAGGACCAGTTCCTTTATAAGTCTCTTGAACTCTTCCTTGTCGGCTTCTTCCACCTGCATGAGAAGAGCCATTTCCTTTTCTTTCATGGGGACGTAAAGGCTGTCATTTACAAGCTCCGTGATCTTTGCTTTTCTCTCCGGGTCAATATTTAATTTGTCTTCAAAGATTTCAGGATCCGTATTTTCCATACCTTTACACCTCCGTTTCTAAAAAAAATAGACACCCATGTTTCCATGAGTGTCAGTTCAAACTGTTAATTAAAATACGTTCAGATTAAGAACAAGTGCGAGAACCATAAATAATACTGCAAGAACTCGTGTAATCTTTAAAAGTGCGCCCTCCATGGAACGACCTTTATTTTTTCCCCAGTATGTATCTGCAGCTCCGCTAATGGTACCTAAGCCGGCTGATTTGCCTTCCTGCAAAAGTACGATAACAGTAAGAGCTAAACAATCAATGATAAACAAAATTGTAAGTATAATTCTTAATGCGCCCATTTCACACCTCCTGTGCAACACAAAAGTTATGATACCATAGTGTTTTTAAAATAGCAACTACTAATTTTTTCTTCGTTTATATTCTCGCCTATTACAATGATGACATCCTGTCCGTTTTCTACGCTCTCCATGGTGATCCTGCCCTCTGTGGCATTGATGAGTTTCCAGCCTTCATCCTCTTTTACAAAGCCCTTTATTCTGAAAATATGACCTGCATCATCATCTTTAAATATCTCTTTTGCAAGGTTTGCCACACTCTCCATATCAAGGGAAAGGCCTAAAAAATACTTACTGGAAAAAGCATTCTCCTCCATGATCTGGCGCTTTACAAATTTTTCCTGCCTGTATCCCGCCTGCATCAGCTCATAAAAATCGCTGTCATCAAAAGCTTCCCAGTCCTTATAGACAAGGTCCTTTGTAATATCTCTGTCGCATTTAATCTTAGTTAAAGCATTTTTCAGATGATCCACGGTGTTTTGAATCTTTTCCGGGGAAAGGGTTCCTGTCTTACTGATAATTATTTTCCCTGCAAATGAGGCTTCGCTTGCAAGAACGTAATCGGAATCAACTGAGAGGTCCTCGGGCAGATCCCCATCAAGGATGGCAAATACGTTTCCGATCTCATACCAGTTATCTAGGGGGGATTCGTATAACGCATCAAAAAACTCATCCACGTCAAAAACTCCCGATGGCTCCACTATAACTCTGGTATAGCCGCTCATGCCCATGGCGATAAGCTTTGTCTTAAAGCGCCTTCTGTGACAGTCAATATCGCATCCGCCGCTTACCATCTCTATCTCACAGTTTTCGCCCCTTAAGTCGTTTACGATCATCATGTCCACATTGACTGCGCCGTAATCGTTTTCAAGAATGCAAACCTTCTCGCCCTTGGAGATCAAGTATTTCACATATTTTTTTATAAAAGTGGT
>JAGDCK010000032.1 GCA_017958585.1 Lachnospiraceae bacterium | reverse complement strand
GGATTTGCGTCCCAGGTAAATAACACAGGCAGCCTCTTAGTGATGCTCCCTTTGGTAGTTCTATACCTGTTCTGTCAGAAATATTTTGTGGAAGGAATCGAAAGATCCGGAATCGTAGGATAGCTAAGAGGTTTTTACGTTATGAAAAGAAAAGTTTTTTTGCTGTTTACAGTCATGCAGATGGCGAGCTTTGTTGCGGCATGCGCTGAGAAAAAAAGTGATGATGTAACTTTGACAGACGATCGTGAGGCGACAATATCACCTGATGAAACCGAAGGTGAAACAGATACCGAAACACCGACTGGAAAAGAGGCACAAGAGGAGGAAGATATGGAGCAGGAGAGCAGAAAAACACCTGCTTTTGAATATTCAAGAGATAATCTGACATATGAACTTGTGTGGTCGGATGAGTTTGACTATGAGGGAAAACCCGATCCGGAAAAATGGGGTTATGAAATGGGATATGTCAGAAACAATGAACTCCAGCTATATACCTACGAAGACAATGTGAAGGTTGAGGATGGGGTATTAAAGATCGAGCTTAGGAAAGAGGACGACGGGACAATTACCTCCGGCAGCATCATGACCCAGGGCAGAGCCGACTGGAAATATTGCAAGGTGGAAGTGGCCGCAAAGATCCCCCTGGGACTTGGAACCTGGCCTGCCATATGGATGATGCCCAGTGAATCCGCCTACGGTGGATGGCCTTCGTCCGGAGAGATCGATATCTGCGAGCATGTGGGATGCGATCCGAATGTGATCGTAAACACAGTGCATACGGACAAATACAGGGACAACATGAAAAAGACAAAGTGCATCAGAAAAAAGGACGTAAGCGAGGAGTTTCATATTTACGGCTTGGAGTGGCTTCCGGACAAGATGATATTTACCGTGGATGGCAAGGAAGTATTGACCTACGATCCGCTTAAATACAATGAGGAGCTTACGTGGGATATCTGGCCTTTTGACAGGGAATTTTATCTGATCTTAAACCTTGCCTACGGAGGCAGCTGGGGTGGCATGAGAGGGGTTGATGACTCATATTTTCCCGCAGAGTATGTGATCGATTATGTGAGGGTTTATCAGAGCCCGGAATTAAAAGAGATAATGTAAAATGCAAATTTTCATTATAAAAAATTAATCCAGAAAGGAAGAAAAGAAGGTATGAAAAAGAAACTAATGGCTTTGTTGCTTGCGGGTGTTATGGCAGTGGCAACCGTCGGATGCGGCGGAAAACAGGCTGCATCCACCGATACACCGGCAAATGACAGCACGGAAACTGTAGTAAACGGTGAGGGAAACGTGGAGGAGACTGAGGCTCCCACTTCTTCGGAACCAAGTTATGACTTTGGCGGAAGAGTGGTGAGGATCGGATCTTACTATGACATGACTCCTGACCCTTCACAGAATGAATTCTCAAGAGCATATGCGGAGAGGATCAAATTCGTGGAGGACAATTACAATTGCAAGATCGAATTCGTAAATCTCGGTGAGGATTATGAGAAGGCTTATATCACATCTGTTCTCTCAGGCACACCTGTCTGTGACGTGGGATATATATTGACCTATCGACTCCTTCCCTCACTTATCGAAGGCGGTATCGCTTATCCCATAAGTGATCTCGGGGTCATCGACTTTAATGCTCCCCAGTATTCAAAGCCGGTAACAGAGGCCTGCACATATGAAGGCAAGGTATATGCTCTTGCCCAGACCAGCGCCGAATGCCGCTATGGAATTTTCTATAACAAGACTTTGTTTGAACGCTACAACCTGCCTGACCTCTATGACCTTTACAAGGCCGGAGAGTGGAACTGGGCAAAGTTTAAAGAAGTAGCCCTTGCAGGAAATCAGGATTTGGACGGTGACGGCGAATACGACGTACACGGTTTCAATCACAGACTTCATCTTGCATGGAACTATCTTGCTTCAAACGGCGCAGATGCAGTGAAAAAGACAGATAACGGTGTGGAGCTTGCCCTGGAGACTCCGGAGGCAATGGAAGCTTTGGAGGCCTATGCCGATTTTATGCAGACAGTACCTCATCTCGGAGGCTGGCTTGGTGACTGGCAGAGCCAGATCTGGGACTTCAGAGACGGAAATTCCTGCATGTGCCTTGAAGAGTGGTGGATCGCTCCCGAGTACCTGGATGAGATGGAAGATTCCTGGGGATTTGTACCCTTCCCCATCGGTCCTAACGGCAAAGAGTATGTTTCATACGGTAAGGAATCATCACCCCTTATGATGTTAAATGGTATAGAAAATCCCGAGGAAGTTGCTCAGATCATGGACCTTATCTATCAGAGCTTTGAGGATGAGGAGGGCTGGAACGATGCCATAGAGGCAAAGTTTGAGGCAGATGCTGATGATGCTCACGCTGTAGAGGTTGTAATGGACCTCATGAACAAGGTTTCAATCTCACCCATCCTTGGTTTCACAGATCTTGACAGCCTGGTAAACGAGATGCTCCAGACTATCGAGTGGGGTCAGAATACTCCTCAGAATGCCATCGAGGCGTACAGATCCGCACTTGATGCCGCTATCGAGGATATCAAGACTCACGACTATGCGGGAGACCTTCAGGCTGAGATAGCAGAGGATGAGAATGCTGAAGAGACCGAAGAAGGCGAGGAAGCTTCAGAGGAAAGCACTGAGGAATAAGCTATAAACAAACACATGTGGAGGGGTGGGGAAACCCACCCCTTTATAGTTTAAAAAGGTGGTTAAATAGGATGTTAGACGAAAAACTGGAAGAATTATTGCAGGATATGTCAATTGAAGAAAAGGTGGGGCAACTGGTTCAGCTGGACGGTTCATATTTTGAGGAAGATGCGCTGATAACCGGAAATATGGCAAAAAACGGTGAGGGCAGAAATTTCCCCATATTTTTGGCAGGAAGTACCCTGGGACTGTCCGGTGCAAAGGACCTTAAAAAGATCCAGAAAGATCAGATGGAAAGACACCCGCACCATATTCCCATGCTGTTTATGCTGGATGTGATCCACGGATATCGCACTGTTTTTCCATGCCCATTGGGGCAGGGGGCATCTTTTCAGCCAAAGCTTGTAAAGGAATGTGCCGAAGTCGCAGCCAGGGAAGCTGCTGTATCCGGGATACATGTGGTTTTTTCGCCAATGGCAGACCTGGTGAGGGATGCCAGATGGGGCAGGGTTATGGAGTCCACCGGTGAAGATTCGTATTTAAACGGAATAATGGCCAAGGCCATGGTAAAGGGTTATCAGGGGAAAAATCCCGGGGATAAAATGAAGGTTGGAGCCTGCGTTAAGCATTTCGCAGGGTATGGAGCTCCGGTTGCCGGAAGGGAATACTATAACGTGGAACTTTCTGAATATACCATGAGGGAATACTATCTTCCCGCCTATAAAAAGGCAGTGGAAGCCGGATGCGAGATGGTGATGAGTGCTTTCCATACCTGGAACGGCATACCCTGTTCCGGAAACCGCTGGCTTTTGGAAGACATACTCAGAAAAGAAATGAATTTTAAGGGAGTACTTATCTCTGACTGGGGCGCTGTGAGCGAGATGACAGCCCACGGATTTTGTGAAAATAACAAAGTGGCGGCCCGCACTGCCATAGAAGCGGGTCTGGATATAGATATGTGTGCCAATGCTTATGCCGAGTATTTGGTGGATCTGATCAAAAATGGTGAAGTTGAAATTAAGCTGCTTGATCATGCAGTTATGCGTGTTCTCAGATTAAAAAATAGATTGGGACTTTTTGAAAATCCCTATAAAGATGCGGACAGCGAGGGCGAGATGAGGGTCATTTTATGCGATGAACACAGGGATAAAGCCAGGGAAGCCGTGAGAAAATCCATGGTTTTGTTAAAAAACGAAGAGGTTCATAACGAGAAGGCTCTGCCCTTAAAAAACGAGAAGATCGCCTTCATAGGGCCTTATGTAAAAAACGAGGATATGGACAGCTCCTGGGCTGTAAACGGGGACCCAAGGGATCAGATAAGCATTCAGGATGCGGCCCTTGAAAGGTGGTCTGAGGGAGAAGTGTTCTTTGCAAGAGGCTGTACCCTTCTTGATAATAAGACCACCGGAGCAAAATATTTTTACGAAGAAAATGACGAATATTTTGAGACGAAAAACCAAAGTCTTCTGGAGGAAGCCATGGAGACTGCAAAAAAAGCGGATACCGTGGTCCTCTGCCTCGGGGAGCACAGACTGCAAAGCGGCGAAGCCTCCAGCAGAGCGCAGATAAAGCTTCCGAAGATCCAATTAAATCTACTTAACAATATAGCCTGGACCGGTATAAAGATAATAACTCTCATTTTCAGCGGCCGCCCGCTGGAATTGGAGGAAGTGTTAAAATATTCCAATGCTGTATTCATGGTATGGATGCCGGGTACCGAGGGTGGTCATGGTATAATGGACGTGTTAGTGGGAGATCATAACCCCTCGGGAAAACTCCCTATGAGCATTCCCTATAACGGCGGACAGCTCCCCATCTCCTATGATCAGTATTCCACCGGAAGACCCAGAATGGGACTTCAAAAGGGTGAATATACTACCGGTTATCTGGATGTTCCAAACGAGCCCCTGTTCTCATTCGGATACGGACTTAGCTATACCGATTTTGAGATCTCAAAGCCATATATTTCAAGTGTATATATGAGGCAGAACGAGAGTATAAAGGTGTCTGCAAAGGTTAAAAATACAGGGGACAGGCAGGGAACAGAGACCCTTCAGCTCTACATTCAGGATATGACAGCCAGCAGGGTGCGCCCTTTAAGGCAGCTTAAGGGCTTTTGTCAGGTGGAATTAAAACCCGGTGAGGAAAAGGAAGTATTATTTGATATAACGGAAGAGATGCTCTCGTTTCACAGGGCGGATGGAACCTACGGAAGCGAGGCAGGTCTGTTTAAAGTGTGGATAAACAACAGCAGCAATGTGGGGGAAGGGGTTATCTTTGAATTAAAGGAAGGCAAAAACGGCAATGTACAAAGGAGAGAATATGCTTAATTCATTCAGCCACGAGCAGGTAAAGGATCCCGCTTTTTTTAAGAATAACAGGGTCGAAGCCCACTCGGATCACAAGTTTTACGGGAGGGAACCTTTTTACCTTTCATTAAACGGCCTCTGGAAATTTAAATATGCCAAAAATATAAAAAGTGTTATCAAAGGGTTTGAGAGGGATGATTACGATTGCAGAGACTGGGATGATATAAGGGTGCCTGCTCACATACAGATGGAGGGGTATGATGCACCGCAGTATGTAAATGTTCAATATCCATGGGATGGTCTGGAAGAGATAGAACCGGGGCAGATCCCTGAGGATTTTAATCCGGTTGGTTGTTACGTAAAGTATGTTTCTTTGCACGGGGACAGAAAAGAATCCGCAAATATATCTTTTCAGGGTGTAGAAAGCGCCTTTGCGCTGTGGATAAACGGCGAATATGTTGGATACAGTGAGGACAGCTTCACTCCTGCGGAGTTTTATATATCGCCCTTTTTGCGGGACGGAATAAACAAGATAGCTGTGGAAGTGTTCAAATGGAGTTCGTCAAGCTGGCTGGAAGATCAGGATTTTTTCAGATTTTCCGGAATATTCAGGGATGTCTATATCTATTTTGAGCCGGATGTACATATAAGAGACGTGGCACTTTTTCCTGATTTGTCCGGTGACTTTTTAAAGGGGATCATAAAGGTTGAGTTAAAAGTAAAGGGAAAGGGCAGGATAGAAGCATCTTTAAAAGATAATGACAAAAAAGAAGTCGCATCCGTCAAAAAAAAGATAAATCCATCGGAAAAAACAGTGTTTTCACTGGAAGTTGATAAGCCTAATCTGTGGAGTGCGGAAAAGCCCAAT
>JAGDCK010000005.1 GCA_017958585.1 Lachnospiraceae bacterium | reverse complement strand
TAACAAATGCAATACCTCGTCAAGAAAATGACAATGTTAAAATCAATCTTTTTCTATCAAAAATATCACTATTTTAAACTTTAATACCCTACTCAAAATCAACCTTTGTCTCTTTCTTTAACCAGGCCTTTTCTTCCTCTGTAAGATAAGGGCTTATCTTCTCATATACAGTGTCCTGATATGTCTTTAACATCTGCATCTCTTCCCTTGAAAGATACTTAAGGTCAATGGCCTCCATATCGATGGGTGCCCATGTAAGTGTCTCGAAATGCATGAACTGACCGTACTCGTTTTTGATGTCATTCTTGGCAACCATAACGTTCTCGATCCTGATGCCGTGGCTTCCCTCAATGTAAACACCGGGCTCGTTGGTGATATCCATTCCGTCCTCGAAGGGTACTTCTATCATGCCGCCCGTAAATCTCCAACGCATGTTCTGAGGTCCTTCGTGTACATTTAAAATATATCCGACGCCGTGACCCGTACCGCATTTATAGTCAAGTCCGATATCCCAGAGAGGTTTTCTGGCAAGCATATCCAGATTTCTTCCGGTGCAGCCATAGAGCCAGTGAGCATTTGTAAGTTCCAGCATTCCCGCGCATACAAGGGTATAATGCTTTTTGATCTCATCGGAGATGGGACCCAGCACTATGGTTCTGGTGACATCCGTGGTACCTCCCACATACTGACCGCCGGACTCCACAAGGAGACGTCCTTCAGGTTTTAATGTGGCACAGTTTTCTGGCTCTGCCTTGTAATGCATCATTGCCGCATTTGCGTTGTATCCGGCAATGGTATCAAAGGAAAGATCGATAAATTCAGGAATTGAGCGACGGAGCTGTTCCAGATAATCGGCTGCGCTCACCTCTGTGATCTCCTCTTTTCCGATGTTATTTTTAAGCCAGTATATAAACTTTGTAAGCGCTACGGAATCCTTGATATAGACCTTCTCCATGTTCTTTAATTCCACGGGATTCTTGATGGCCTTTAAGCGCTCGGTGGGATTGTTCAAAAACAGTATATTATTGTTTGCTTCAACCGCCTTGAAAATACTGTAGGATGTGTTTCTCTTATCCAGGAGCACATTTTTGGATGTGATGGAACCTGCGTATGCAAAAATCGCATTATAATTTTCTATGGTGACATTGTTTGCCTTTAAATGTCTTACCACGTCCTCGCAGATGGCTTCATCCTGAATAAAAAGTGTGGCTGAATCCAATGTGATATAAGCATAACTCATAAACACCGGATTGCAGGGCACGTCATCGGCTCTCATATTAAAAAGCCATGCTATGTCATCAAGCTTTGATAACAAAAATGCGTCTGCTCCACCGCGGATAAGCTCTGCTCTAAGCTCTGAGAGCTTCTCGGAAACATTTTTTCCGGAAATATAATCGGGGATCACGTATGACTGAGAGGCAGGAAAATCCGGTCTGTCTTTCCAGATCTTTTCTGCCACATCAAAATCATAACGGATCTTTGCATTTTTCCCTTTTATGTGTTTTTCAAGTTCTTCACCGATCCTGACTGAGATAACTCTTCCGTCAAAAGCGAGAGTCTCTCCCTCTCCTATCTTGTCCTCCAGGAACTCTTCGATGGTGGGAACTCCGTCATCCAGCATTCTGAAAAGTGTGACACCTGTTCCCTCAAGCTCATGCTCAGCCTGGATGAAGTATCTGCCGTCAGTCCAAAGTCCTGCGCCATCCTTCCATACTAAGAGGTCTCCGTTTGAGCCGGAGAAATTACAAAAATACTCTCTTACTTTAAAATAATCGTTTACATACTCTGAATTGTGATAATCAGCCGTGGGGAAAAGATAAAAATCGATACCGTTTTCTCCCATTAGCTTTCGCAGGCTTTCAAGCCTGTCCTTAATAACCTGACTGTTCATTACATAACCCTTCTTAATAAAACTTTATATTTCGGCATCATCCGGCAGGTCTTTTAAAAGTCCGACCGCTCTTGATGTACCGATCCTGTCGCTGCCGGCTTCAACGAAGGCTTTTAAATCTTCGATGGTGGAAATGCCTCCGGCGGCCTTGACCTTAACACTGTCTTTAAGTCTGCTCTTAAAGAGCTTTACATCCGCGATCTTTGCCCCGTCAGTGCCAAAGCCTGTGGATGTCTTGATGAAGTCTGCCCCCGCATTCTGGACCACGTTGCACATCTTCATCTTTTCAAGGTCAGTGAGATAAC
>JAGDCK010000031.1 GCA_017958585.1 Lachnospiraceae bacterium | reverse complement strand
TGATATTTCCGTCCTCTGCACTCTTTACGTCCGTTCCCAGGATGTTCACATTTCTAAATGTTACACCCTTTATTCCATGCTCGGCATCGAATCCCTTTATCCTGGAGACATTCTCGCTTCCTGACATAAACTTTACATTCTCAAGAAGGACATTTTCTATGGTTCCTCTCTCTGCGGTTGATGACCACTGACTGTTTTGAACCACTGCGATATCGATCAGGAAAGGAAGATTGCAGTCGCCGCTTCCGATTTCCTCATGCTCCACTGTGATATTTTTAAAGAAGATATCCTTTACCAGAGCATCATCCGCATTGTGAACGGATATTACCGGCTTGTGGAAATTATTTAAAACCGTGATATTCTCAAAAGTCACATTGGTGATGGATGAGTCGGGCTTCTTGCCCTTGTTGGTCTCAAATCCGACCTCCATGGACTGGGCCAGATCCGTCCATATCTGAATATCATGGAAGTAGAGATTGTCCGTGTTCTGATCGTAATTTTTGACAACCAGAGAGTCATCCCAGCTTCTCACGAATATGTTTTTCACTTCATAATTCTGACAGGACTGCATGCTGATACCGTCGCCGTTTGGACGGGATGAGATTATCTTTAATCCGTCCAGCACTCCGTCCTTGGAATCGTACTGCTGTACAACCCAGGCATTTGGATTAAGGACTATGATATCTTTTAAAGTCACGCCGCTGCAGTGATCGAATTTAAGGGGCACATAAGCTGTGGTTCCCTTCCAGCCCTCAAGTTTTGAGCCGTCCAATATACCATGGCCAAACACTGTCATATTGCTGCAGAATGATGAATTGATGGTGCCGTGAACCACCGCTCCCCCCGCGATGTAGAGGGTCTGACCGCTAGAGAGGGAAATATTGTCCATATCCCATTCGCCGGGTCCGATGTAAATGGTTGCGGGGTCATTTGCAAGAGCCTTCTCTTCCTCAGTCTCTAGAGGAAATGCAAAGATATGCACTGCTCTCTCAGGGGCATCATTGAACTGCACCGTGTAATTATCAGGTTTATCCACAGTAAAGGTCACAGTGTGGGCCTCTGCATCCACATCAGCTTCAATACCATAGCTTACGGGGCTTACCTTTACGCTCTCAATGTCGATATTGGGCACGGTGACGGTTAGAGTAACCACGCCCTCAAAATCAAAATATGTCACAGGAGTTCTGGACTGGGGCGGGTAATAACTGCTTACCCATGTCCTGGTATGATTTACATTTGTGTCATACACATATAATTCCTGACCGTTTACTGAAACTAATGTATCCGTACAATGAAGAAGTGAAAAATCCCTGTTGTTTTCCGCAGTGTTTTTCAGATCTTCCTCCGTGGCATCCCTCAAGGTCTTTGGACCTTCGTACACCACCACTTTGGTATCTTTCATCTTTTCAATTTCCTCTGCTTTTTCTCTGTTTGCTCTGATCCTTGGAATGGCAAAGATTCCTCCCGCCACAAAAGCAAGTATCAAAAGACATTGTAACACCACCAACAGTTTTTTCATAAACTCCTCCATTTACTCTTATTTTACCTTATGAGACTATCTTGTCCCAGTCTTTTTCATCGCATAAAAGCGGCGCGCTGTAATCAGCACCCATAGAATCATAAAAAGGTCCAACGGAAAGAGATTTCATTCCGCCTGCCTTTGCCGCATCGATTCCCGCCTGTGAATCCTCCACCACTATGCACTCTGAAGGGTCCAGATTCAATTTCTTTGCAGCCACCAAAAATACCTCCGGATCGGGCTTTGACTTTGTGGTATCAAGTCCGCAGCTAACCTTGTCAAGAAGAGGTAAAAGCCCTGTCTTTTCAAGGATTGCAGGTGCGTTTTTGCTGGCTGAACCAACTGCCAGAAGTAACCCCTTTTCCTTAAGAGCCTTCAAAGTGGGCTTTACGTCTTTTAATACCGCAGAATCGTCCATGTTCTGCAAAAGCTCCACATAGTAGCCGTTTTTTCTGTCTGCAAGCTCCACCTTTTCCTCGTCAGTGTATTTTTTGTCTGACTTTTCAAGCACCACCTCAAGAGATGCCATTCTGCTGACACCGCGCTGACGCTTGTTGTCCTCTCTGTTAAAGGCGGTAATGCCAAGCTCATCCGCCAGTCTCTTCCAAGCCTGATAATGAAGCTCGTCCGTAGAAACAAGCACTCCGTCCAGATCAAATATAATACCTTTTATCATGAAATTATCCTCCTGAAATATGGAATTAGTTTTTTCAAATATCAATATAGCTTTCCGTTTACCTTCCCGCATTGACCAAAACTTGTAATATTTTGCTGTTGATGAAAACCCGTTCAATGTTCTATAATAGAATGAGTTAAACGTTAAACTTTTACCCCTTAAAAAACGGAGGTCGTTTACAGCAAAACCTCCTTATTTTGCAAATCAATATTCAGGAGTTATCATGGTCACAATCAGAGATATTGCCGAGGCAACGGGAGTAAGTGCCACCACGGTCTCAAATGTCATCCACGGCAAGGACAACAGGGTTTCCGCGGAAACCATTCAAAAAATCAACGAAGCCATAAAGGAGCTTGGATATGTGCCGAACATGTCCGCCAGGAGCCTGGTGTCAAGTTCATCCAGGGTGATCGGATTTGTAAATCACGTGATCACCAGGGAAAACACAAACTTCATGGAGGATCCCTTCCACTCCGCAGCAATCGGTGCCATAGAGGCGACCTTAAGAGAAAACGGATATTTTCTCATGCTTCGTACCGTTGAAAATGCTGAGGAGCTTGTAACATTCCTTCAGCGCTGGAACATGGACGGGCTGTTTTTCACGGGAATCTTTAAGGATAAATTCTTTGACTCCCTTGCAGGGCTCCATATTCCCGTGGTACTCCTTGATTCATATGTACACACATCCGGTTTTTGCAATGTAGGTCTCGAAGACTTTACCGGCAGTTACAATGCCACCAAACACCTCATTGAAAAAGGTCACAGGCACATCGGTTTTGCCTCCCCCAATATCAAGGACGGAGGAGTGTTGCAGGAGCGTTTCCTCGGATACAAATCAGCTCTGGCAGAGGCCGGTATCCCCTTTGAAAAAGGTATCGTCTTCCAGCAGGAGATGGATCTTAACTCCTGTCGTCTGATATGCAATGACATCGTCGAGCACCCTGAGCTTACCGGTCTTGTGGTATCCGCCGATATCATGGCAGCCGGCATAATGACGGGCCTTAAGGAAAAAGGAAAGCGCATTCCCGATGATATCTCCATCGTAGGATTCGATGATATAAGCCTTTCACAGCTTGTGGATCCGCCCCTTACGACCATCCATCAGGATATGAACCTTAAAGGTCGTCTTGCGGTGGACTTCATGCTACAGCTTCTTAGCGGAAAGACCCTTGATACCACGGAGATCACGCTCTCCACAAGGCTTGTGGAGAGATCATCCGTCAAAGACCTTCGATAGAGCCTTTGTCCCCATCGATATTTACCAGATATTCCTGTCCTTTATAGAATATCTTGAATTTCATAGCTTTAATTGACCTTGGCAAACTGGGATGACATACCGGTTTGCCATTTTCTATGGCAATTCCCGCAAAGCCTTCCACCGCAGTCATGTATGCTGCACCTGCTGCCGCAGGGTGGGTTCCGCCAATATAGATAAGACCTGCCCACTCTTTTCCGCCGCCCTTAAGGTCGGAAGAAGCGGATTTTATAAAGAAGGGATAAGCTCTGTCAGGCTCCCCTATCTTGCAGGCAAGCATTGAATACATTCCGGCGCTTAAGGATGAGCCATGCTCGGTCCTTGGCTCGTAATATTCCCAATTTGTCCTAAGTTCCTCTTTGTCATGTTCGAAGCTAAAGAGGTTAAGCCATGTCACCACGTCCGCCTGCTTTATTATCTGAGTATCAGAAGCTATGCCGTAGGCACCGCCCCAGTATTCCTTTTCATTTAAGATCCTGCTTCTAACCTGTTCAAGGGTGGCATCCTCTTTTTCGAAATATCCGTCAAACTGAGGTATGACGCCTTTATGTCCGGGCTCCTCTGAAGCCACTGGGATATAGATTTTTTCGGCCGCGTCCTTAAACTGTTCGATAAGTTTTTGTCCGTCATATTCCTTTGGCAAAGTACCCTCATCCCTTGCAGCCTCTATCACCTTCACGGCGTTTTCAAACGTAAACTTCGCCATTCGGTTGGTATAGCCGTTATTGTTTACTCTCTCATGATATTCATCCGGTCCGATGACATCGTGAAGTTCATACACATCTTTTCCCGATACATGTTTTAAAAGCGCACTGTAATAGAATTTTGCACATTCGATAACAGTCTTTACGCCATTGTGATCAAGGATCGATCTGTCCCCTGTCCACTCCACATATCTGCAAATGCCGTATACAACCGCCGCAGAGATATGGATCTGCTTGTCCTTGAAAAACGTCCTCATGGGACGACCCGTAAACACATCCGTCACATTGTAATCGGAGCAGGCATCATACCCGCCCTCCTGGCTCTCCCAGGCATAAAAAGCTCCGTCATATCCGTAGGAAGCCGCTTTTTTCATAGCTCCACCCAGGGTGTCTATCCTGTATTTCATAAGGATCTTTGCGGTCTCAGGATCGGTCATCAAAAAGAAGTCCAGCATGAACATCTCTGTATCCCAGAATACCGCGCCCTTATAGGTCTGACCCGACAGGCCTCTTGCAGGGATTGAAAGGGAATCCGTGTGCCTCGGAGCAATGGAATGAAGATGATACAGAGAATAATTTAGGGCAGTTTCCGCATACTCATCCCCTGTTATCTCCACCTCGGAATGGCTCCACAGCTTCTCCCAGCATTCCACATGTT
>JAGDCK010000030.1 GCA_017958585.1 Lachnospiraceae bacterium | reverse complement strand
GGAGACAGGGTTTCTGCAGCCACCATAAACAGCTCCGGATTTTTCAAGGCAAGGACACTTAAAGTGGGCGAGGATACCACTTTTTCGCAGATCATTGAGATGGTATCAGCTTCAGCTGCGTCAAAGGCTCCCATTGCAAGGATAGCCGACAGGGTTTCTGCCGTATTTGTACCGGCGGTCATTGTGATCGCGGTTTTAGTATGTATCGCCTGGGTTATATCAGGGGCTGACTTCCCGGATGCCTTAGAGAGAGCCATTGCAGTCCTTGTGATTTCATGCCCCTGCGCTCTCGGACTTGCAACTCCCGTTGCCATAATGGTTGGAAACGGTATGGGAGCCAAAAACGGGATCCTGTTTAAGACTTCAGAGAGCCTTGAAAACGCAGGAAAGATAGAAATTGTTGCCCTGGATAAAACAGGTACCATAACAGAGGGAAGCCCTAAGGTTACTGATATTGTGACGGACAGTGGTGTGACAGAAGAAGAACTTTTGACAGTTGCTTACTCCCTTGAAGCAAAAAGTGAACATCCCCTGGCAAAGGCAGTGGTTGAATATTGCAGCGGGAAAAATATCAGTAAAGTCGAAGTTTCCGATTTTAAGGCCCTTCCCGGAAACGGTCTTATGGGAAAGATCGGGGAGGATACAGTCCTTGGAGGAAACAGGGATTTTATAGACAAAAATGCCACCATTCCGGCTGACTTTAAGGTGGATGAAGCGAGATTTTGCGATATGGGAAAGACCCCCATGTATTTTGCCAAAAACGGCAGGGTGCTTGGCATGATATTTGTGTGGGATGTGGTAAAAAAAGATTCCGCAGATGCCGTAAAGCAGCTTAAAAATATGGGCATCGAAGTCATAATGTTAACAGGTGATAATGAAAAGACCGCAAAGGCCATTGGCGAGATTGCGGGAGTTGACAGGGTGATCGCAGGAGTTCTTCCCGAGGGAAAGGAAGAAGTGATAAGAAATCTTAAAAAGCGCGGAAAGGTTGCTATGGTGGGAGATGGCATAAACGATGCTCCCGCACTCATGGTTGCAGACACCGGTATCGCCATTGGCGCGGGAACGGATGTGGCCATGGATTCTGCAGAGATAGTGCTTATGAATTCAAAGCTTACGGATGTGGCAGCAGCCATAAGGCTCTCCAGAAAGACCTTAAAGAACATCCATGAAAATCTCTTCTGGGCCTTTGCATACAATGTCATATTGATACCCATGGCAGCGGGTGTATATCCCGGAATAGTCATGAATCCCATGTGGGGTGCTGCGGCCATGAGTTTATCATCCTTCAGCGTATGTATGAACGCATTAAGACTTAATCTCATTGATGTTCACAGTACAAAAAATGACAAAAACAGAAGTAAGAATAAGGCTGAAGACAAGAACAGGAAGGCTTCTGAAAATATTCTTGTGCAGAACCTTTTTGAAAATACAGAAAATTTAAAAATTGAAAGTGAGGAAAACAAAATGACAAAGACAATAAAAGTATCGGGACTTATGTGTGAGCACTGCGAGGCAAATGTAAAGAAAACCCTTGAAGCCATGGATGGGATCGAGAGCGCAACGGTTTCAAAGGATACCCAGACAGCAGTCGTAACATTGTCAAAACCCCTGGATGAAGAACTGGTTAAAAATGCCATTGAGGACAAGGGATACGGCTTTGTGGGAATAGAAGATTAGCCGGTTAAATCCTTTATAGAGCCTCCTGTTTTGTAAAATCAGACAATATCACAAAAAAACGATAAATATCATAAAATTTTGTGGTAATACAAAGGTTTTTGATATAAAATAGATAGAAAGTGATAGTGAAAAAATCCCAAGGTGGAGGCTCTATGAACAGATTTCATTTTGATGATGACACCAGATTGATTCTGGAAAGTCAGACCGTGCCTTTTGCGATTTATCAATATATCAATAAGAGAGCCGTGGCACTTTTAGTGTCGGACGGTTTTTGTGAGATGGTTGGAGAAGACAGAGAACATACTTTGTATCTGCTTGAGCATGACCTTTTGGGATTTAATCATCCCGATGACATCGACGGCATAACCACCGCCATCAAGAATTTTGCCGAGAAGGGCGGGGTATATGATATTGTCTACAGGGCACGGCCTAACCGCAGGTTAAAGGATTATCATATCATTCATTCCAAGGGCAGTCATATCACCATGAAGGACGGAACGGTTCTTGCCCAGATATGGTATTTTGATGTTACGGAAAATTCAAATCTGAATTTAAATACAGTTTCGGGAACAAACGTTGAGGGGCTTTTGTCAGGGAAATTCGGCCTGGCAAAGAGTTATTATGATGTCCTGACGGAACTTCCCAACATGACCTATTTTATTTCTCTTGCGGAAGCACATCGCAACTCATTTTTAAAGAGCGGCGGCAATCCCGCAATACTTTCCATGAATTTAAACGGCTTGAAAAGTTTTAACAGCAAATACGGACTGGAGGAGGGAAACCGCCTCCTTAGGTCTTTTGCGGATATTTTGAGAGAGTATTTTACAAATGATAACTGTGCCAGATTCGGCGAGGATCATTTTTATGTTTTTACTGACTCGGCGGGAATCGAGGACAGACTGGAAGCTTTATTCAGTGACTTAAGCCTTATGAACGGTGGAAGGACCCTCACTGTGAGAGTCGGTATTTACAACAATCAGGATCCGGATACATCCATCAGTACAGCCTGCGACAGGGCAAGGATCGCCTGCGACTGGAACAGAGTGGGAGTGGGGTCAAGGTTTTTATATTTCAACGAGAGAATGAGAACCGCCATCGAGAACAAGGAATACATAATCAGTCACCTGGATGAGGCTCTGGAAAACGGATATATCAAGGTTTATTACCAGACTCAGGTGCGTCTCCTTGACAACAAGACCTGTGGCGCAGAGGCTCTTGCAAGATGGGATGATCCCAATTACGGTTTGCTTCCGCCGGAACTCTTTATCCCTGTTTTGGAGGAGAGCCATCTGACTTATAAGCTTGATATTTATATCATGAAGCAGGTGGCAAATCATTTTAAGAAATGCTATGCCATGGGCATTGAGCCTGTGCCTGTTGCTCTTAACCTCTCAAGGACCGATTTTATCTCCACGGATCCCTTTGAGGAACTTGACAAGATCGCAAGGGATATGGAGCTTTCATCCGAGCTTTTCAAGGTGGAGATAACAGAGTCCACCATCATGGAAAATCCGGATGTGATCGCCACTCAGATCGAGAAGTTCCATGGCAAAAATTATGAGGTTTTGATGGATGATTTCGGAAGCGGATATTCATCCTTAAACACCTTGCGTGATTTTGAGTTTGATGAGATAAAGATCGACATGGGATTTTTGCGTAATTTCGATGACAGGAGCAAGCGCATAATAAGCTCCATGATCTTAATGGCAAAGAGTCTTGGAATACATACCCTCATGGAGGGTGTTGAAACTGCGGAGCAGGTGGAATTTTTAAAGAGCCTCGGATGTGAGAAGGTGCAGGGATTTTTCTACGGAAAGCCCATGCCATTTGAAGATTTTACTAAGAGCCTCACCGCAAAGGGTATCACCAGAGAGTCCCTGGAGGAAAAGAAATTCTATGACAAAGTTGGTCTCATAAATGTGATCACCGATGCCCCCACCGCACTGTTTTTCTACGACGGCAAAAACTTCGACTTAAGATTCTGTAACAACGAATACAGCAAGGAATTAAAAATAGAGGGTGACGGCGCCGGCCGTTTCATGACAAGGATCATTAATTCAGACAGTAACGGCATGAACAAAAAGCTTCGTGTGGTTTCGGACAAAGCTATCAGAAGCGGCATGGAAGAGCAGTTTACCTTCGTGGCAGGCAGCAGATATTACAGGATCCTGTGTAAGGATATCGCGGGATATACAAAAGGCCATATGCTTCATGCGGTGCTCTATGATATCACGGCTGATGAAAACAACAGGAATCGCCGCAGAATGGACGGAGTATTAAGAAATGTACTGTCGGTGTATACCAGCGTGTACATGATAGATTTTAAAAACGACTTCATAGAGGTCATCTCCACTGATAAGGTGCAGGAAAAACTCGGTGAGAGAGTTAACGACATCGAGTCTGTATTTAAAAAAGTTAAACAGAATGAGATGATCTTCAGCGCGGACAGAAAGAGATATGAGAGACTTCATGATACTCTTTATCTGCAGGAGAAATTCCGTGCCATAAAGAAGCCGCATTTTTCTGAATTTTTCAGAGTTAAATCCGCTAAGGGCAGCTGGGTATGGAATGAGTTTTTGTATATTTCCCTGATGGGTCTTGACCATGAGAAGTTACTGCTCTGTATTAAGCCCCTTGAGACAGATCAGGAAAAGAGTATGCTCATGATAGCAAAGCATGCCGTGGGACCCTTCGAGGTCTATGCAAATTCGTTGGATGAATTCGGAGATCCCGATTACCCTGCAGCAAGCAGCAACCTCTGGGATAATCTGATGGAAAATACGGACATCAAATTTTTCTGGAAGGATAAGTACAGGAGGTTTTTGGGAGCCAGCAAGTCATTCCTTGACTATTACGGATTTAATTCCCTGGATATGATCCTTGGAAAGACTGATGAAGAGATGAAGTGGCATCCCGATGATGCACCTTACAAATCCGATGAGGAGACGGTTATCGGAAAGGGCGAGATAATCCGAAATTCACCGGGACAGGTAATGGTGAAGGGAATGGTCAGAAATATCCTTGCCACCAAATTCCCGGTATACAAAGACGGAAAGATAGACGGACTTATCGGATATTTTATGGATGCCGAAAGCATTCTTTCAAGCAGGGAAGAAGTGCGTCATGCGCTTTTTGCCGAGCCCGGATCAAATCTTGTAAATATCAGAGGTTTATACCTGGCTGTGCAGGGATATGATGATAACTTAAGGATCAACAATGTGGATTATAACCTGGTCATGATCGAGGTTCCGTCCTATTCAAACGTATATATCATTCACGGCAAGAATGTGGCTGACAAACTGGAAAAGGCCGTGGCTGAGATAATCACCGAGACCTTTGACAAGCGCAGTACCTTTGCAAAGACCAATAACTGTACCTTTGCCATCTGCGACAAGGCTATTTCCGCTGAGGAAATGGAGAAGGCAGCCATAAAGTGTATTGAAAAGATTGAGGCCATCACAGAGATCGATGGAAATCCATGCACCATAAATGCTGATTACGGTATCGTACGGGGGTCTGAGGAGAGCAGTATGCAGAATGTAATAAGCCATGCCTTCCTGAGACTTGTGGAAAAACAGGTGGATAGAGACGATATGCCTGCCCTTGACGAACAGATCGTGCAGGAACTTCCCGATTCCTACAGGGATATGCCTCTTCCCTACACCGTAATGCGTCCTGTTTATAAAAACAATACGGATGAGCCGGAGGATGTAATATTCCTCTATGTCAATAAAAAATACTGTGAGATGACAGGCTTAAGAAGAGAGGATCTCATCGGAAACAGTTATAAAAACCTCTTCCCCAATATGGACCGCAACTGGCTTAATTATGTTTCAAGGGCTGCAAACGGTGAAGTCATAAGCGGAAGAGCTTACGAGGAATCGGTTTCCCACTGGGTTGGATTCATCACATCCACGTCCACCATTCCGGGCTGCGCAAATGTGGTATTCTGGCCGGTGGATGATGAAGTCAATGAGCGTGAAGTCCTTACAAGGGGCCATGCTACGGACAATGCGATCATTAGGATCGCCAGATTTTTAAACAGTAACTTAAATTATGAAGTGGCTATAAAGAGGACTTTGGAGGAACTTGGAAAAGCGGTAAATCCGGACAGAGTTTACATTGTAAACGATGAAGGAAACGCCGTATATGAGTGGTGTGCAGAGGGCGTTGAAAAGGGTGTAAGAGCCGGAGAGATCGGAGCTGCATGGAACTTTACAAACCTTAAGGGGGCTCTGGGAACTGATAACAGCATAGTGCTTGAGAACCTGAATGAACTTAGGGACAAGCGTCCCATCGTATATGAGTTCTTAAAGGCAAGAGGCATAGAGACATTTATAATGGCTCCTCTCTATGAAAACGGGGAGGTCAAAGGCTTCCTTGGTGTGGATAATTATCGTGAGGACGAAATGATAAACTCCAAGAGGCTGGTGGAGGAGATCTCGTTCTTTATCTCCAACAAGATCATAAACGACAGGCTGCTCAGTCAGTTAAACAAGATGAGCACGGAAGATACGCTGACAGGTCTGGTAAACAGGTTGGGATTCAGAAGGGAGTTTGGCACCTATATCAATGAGAGCGAAAACGAACCCTGCACTTTGATAATCCTCGACATTGATGATTTCAAACTGATAAATGACATTTACGGCCACTGGACCGGGGACTACGTATTAAAGACTCTGGCGAGAAATATGGAAAGCATATTCATGGAAAATGCCATTATCTCCAGAAGCGGCGGAGATGAATTCTGTGTGCTCTTAAAGAATACCACCGCAAAGGGCGCTGAGGAAAAGATAAAGAAGCTCTCCAAGATGAAGCAGGAGTTTTTCATGAAGGGAGAGGGACATCAATTCCATATATCCATAGGTTACTCGGAATATCCTGCCCAGGCGGACAACTTTACACTTATGTTCCAGCAGGCGGATGCGGCTCTCTATGCCGTAAAGAGCAGGAACAAGCACGGATTTATGCAATATTCGCCGGATATGGTACTCCACAATCGCACACAGCTTGCCTTTAATTTCAAAAATGTGGCAGAGAATATGCCGGGAGCCATTCTGGTATATCAGGCTGAGGGTGATGAGCGGATACTCTATGCCAGCGACGAGATCATAAACCTTTTTGAATGCGATGATGTGGACGACTTTATGAAGTTCAGCAACCAGAGCTTCAGAGGACTGGTGCATCCCGATGACATTGAGACTGTGGAGGAGAAGATCTGGAACCAGATAGACCACACCGCTGTTGAGGTCAGAGAGTATGCAGAGCACAGAGTGATCACAAAGACCGGTCTCGTAAAGAATGTGTACAACAACGGACGCCTTGTGAAAAATCCCTTCTACGGGGATGTGTTCTATGTGCTCCTTATCGACAAGGACAGAATGAACAAAGGCAGATAACATCGTTTGATAAAACCCCG
>JAGDCK010000279.1 GCA_017958585.1 Lachnospiraceae bacterium | reverse complement strand
TTTGTGGTCAAACTGTGGTCAAAACGGTAAAACAACGTTCCTACGTGCAGTGTTTATGCGGCTTCCAGCCTACCCTATCAACCAGTCGTACATCTCCTGGTACTTGCGGGCGGATGCATTCCAGGAATAATCCATGGCCATGGCTCTGTCCACGATCTTGTTCCACTCACGCTTTTTGTCGTAGTAGATGCGCTCCGCGTAGCGGATTGCGGCCAGCATCTCATGGGCGTTGTAATTTGCAAAGGAGAATCCTGTTCCCTTTGACTCATACTCATTGTAAGGCTCCACAGTATCCTTTAATCCGCCGGTCTCACGCACGATGGGAACCGTGCCGTATCTTAAACTGATCAGCTGACTGAGTCCGCAGGGCTCAAACAGCGAAGGCATCAAAAATGCATCGCAGGCTGCGTAGATCTTGTGAGAAAGGGGCTCCGAATAATAGATATTTGCGGATACCTTGTCCTTGTATTTCCAGTCGTAGAATCTGAACATGTTCTCGTAGCGCTCTTCGCCGGTTCCAAGCACCACCAGCTGGATTCCGTCGTGACAAAGCTCATCCATCACATATGCCACCAGATCCAGGCCCTTTTGATCCGTAAGTCTTGATACGAGACCTATCATCATCTTCTTGGGATTAACCTCCAGGTTTAACTCCTCCTGAAGTTTCTTTTTGTTCTTTGCCTTTTCCTTTCTGAAGGTCTCGGCTGTGAAATGATTGGGTATGCACTCATCCGTTGCGGGATCATATACCTTGTAATCTATTCCGTTTACGATTCCGCGAAGATCATGGGTCCTTGCACGGAGCAGTCCGTCCAGTCCCTCGCCGTAGAATTTAGTCTGGATCTCCTTTGCGTATGTCTCGGAGACTGTTGTCACGGCATCCGCATAAACGATACCGCCCTTTAACAGGTTGGCATCCTTGTAAGCCTCAAGCTTGTCCGATGAAAAATAATACTCCGGAAGTCCGGTGATATTCTTTACAGTCTTTGTATCCCACTTTCCCTGGAATTTCAGGTTGTGGATGGTGATGACTGATTTCATATCCCTGAAGAATTCTCCGTCCCTGAATCTCTCCTTTAAATATACGGGGACGAGACCCGTCTGCCAGTCGTGGCAGTGAATGATATCGGGCTTAAAATCTATGACAGGCAGAATTGAGAGCGCCGCCTTTGAAAAGAAGGCAAACCTTTCAACTTCCCATCTGGGATCATCACTGTAGGGCTTTTGACCGTTAAAATAATATTCATTGTCGATGAAATAATAGTGAACGCCGTCTTCCTCGGCCTCACAGATTCCCACATAATCGTTCTTCCAGTTAAAATCCATATAGAAGTGATCACGATAATGCATCTTGTCTTTGATTTCCTGCCTCATGCAGGCATATTTCGGGAGAACTACTCTGACATCAAAATACCTTTTGTCTATACTCTTTGGCAAGGATCCGACAACGTCTGCCAATCCGCCTGTCTTAATAAATGGTACCGCCTCTGATGCCACGAAAAGAATTTTTTTCATAACTAGTTTTCCTCCGTTTTCGTTACATAAATTATACAACATATTGGGGTAGGTTAAAAGATTTTTCTATTTGTTTATTTATAGGAAATGAGATATACTTTCTTTATGTTTTTTTCAGAAAAATATGAAAACAAAAGGGAAGGTTTATTTTTATGTACAAAAGTGAAGTATCTGAGATAAAAAAACTCTTTACGCCCAAAAACTGCGCAATTACCAGGATCTGCGGCTGTTACGTGGACGGCGAAAAAAATAAAAAGGCCACCTTCAAGGAGCCTTTCCTCTCACTTCCTGAGGAGGATATGTTCAAATATTTCGAGATTTTCAGAAAATCTCTCTCCGGTCAGCCCGGAAAAAATCAGCTCAATCTGGAATTTCCCCTCTCAACCGAGATGGAGGGCGGAACACAGAATTTCCTCTTAAACTTAAGAGACAGCAAGTTAAAAGACGATGCGCTCCTTGAGCAGTTCTATGACAGGATCATCGAAAACTATGATTATGTGGGAAACTACCTGATATTAGTGATCCACGACGCATATGACGTGCCCGGAAAGACAAAGGACGGCATCGAGATGGAGGATGCATCGGATGAAGTTTACGAATACATCCTCACCACCATCTGCCCCGTAAATCTCTCAAAGCCGGGACTCAGTTACAATGCTGAGGAGAACAATTTCACCAACAGATTAAGGGACTGGGTGGTTGACATGCCTGACAAGGCATTCCTCTTCCCCGCATTCAATGACAGAAGGACCGATATCCATTCACTTTTATATTATTCAAAGGATGCTGAGCTTCTGGGCGGAAATTTTGCTTTCAATTTATTAGGTTGCGAGCTTCCCCTCTCAGCCGGAAATCAGAAGGACGCTTTCACAGCCATCATCGAGAACACTCTGGAGGAGACCTGCAGCATTGAAGCCGTAAAAAATATCCATGAGAAATTAAACGAGATGGTGGAGGAACACAAAGACGAGCCCGAACCCTTATCACTTGACAAAAACGAGGTTAAAAAGCTCCTTGCGGGAAGCGGTGTCTCCAATGAAAAACTGGAAAAATTCGATGACCGGTTTGATGAGGATGCAGGTGACGATACCACACTCATCGCAAACAATGTGATGAACAGAAAAAGCTTTGATGTAAAGACCCCGGATGTGGTGATCAAAGTAAAAGGCGACAAGACAAACCTTCTTCAGACAAAGATAATCGACGGAAGAGAGTTTCTGGTTATCGCCCTTGAGGGAGATGTGGAAGTAAACGGCATCACCATCAAGAGAAGTGTAGAAAATGAAGAGGAAGAACTCTAAGACAGGTTCTTCCTCTCGATATGTTTTTTTATGATTTGGTCGGTGGCTTCATACAAAGTCTCCGACCCTTCTTTTGTGCTTTTTTGTCTGCCGTAGACCTGCTCGGCTCTGACGCCGTGTTCTCTCCAATCCGCGCCGTCGTTACTGTCATTTAATATAAGGGGCTGGAGATTGTCCATGGCTTTGGCAAATCTCGCTTCAGGGCTTTTCCCTGCTTCAAATTCATCAAATAAAGATGCCAGCTCCTCCTTTTGATCCGGTGGCAGGATGGAATAAATCCTCTCCTTTGCGGCTTCCTCCCTCATGCTCTGACTCTTTTTTGCCTCATCGTCATAAGCATAGGTATCTCCCGCATCAATCTCCACAATGTCGTGGATGAGGCACATTAGCATCACCTTTCCGATATCTATCTCCTCGTTTGAATACTCCTTTAAAAGATATGCCATGATGGCCATATGCCAGGCGTGCTCCGCGTCATTCTCCCTGCGACCGCCTCCCGAGAGATGGGTCTGTCGTAAAATATTTTTCTCCTTGTCGATCTCTAAAGCAAATGCAAGCTGTCTTTTTAATCTCTCGTCCATAAAACTACCTTCTAGTAAAAATCTCTGTATTTTGACTCAAATTCCTCAATCGGAATAGGCCTTGAATAATAATAACCCTGGATCAGGTGGCATCCTACTTCCGACAAAAACTTAAGCTGTTCCTCGTTTTCAACGCCCTCTGCGATAACGGGCATCTTCAGCCTTTTAGCCATCTGGACCACCATATCGACTATATCCCTGCCACGGCCGTACTTGTCAGAGTCTGACATAAATGCCATGTCAAGCTTTATGATGTCCACAGGAATATCCTTAAGGGAATTCAGTGAAGAATAACCCTTTCCAAAGTCGTCCATCTCGATCAGGAAACCTTTTTTCCTGAGTTTTTCAATGGTCTCCATCTGCTTGTCAAAATCCACCACAAAGGCTGACTCCGTGATCTCAAGCCTTAAATTCTTTGGAGAAATTCCGTATCCGTCCACGATTCCGCTGAATATCTCATAGAGGTCCGCATAGAAAAAGTCCTTCGGTGAGATGTTAACTGAAACCGCTATATCGTTTCTGCCCTCGCTCTTCCATTTCCTGAGAAGCCCCGCCACCAGGTTCCATACATAAATATCAAGTCTGGTGATAAGACCCCTGGCCTCCAGGACAGGCACAAATTCCGCAGGTGACACGTAACCGCCCTTACCGTTTTTCCATCTGACAAGAGCCTCCGCGCTGCTTACTCTGTGGGTTGCGGTATTGTACTGGGGCTGGAGGAATACCACGAAGCTCTCATCGTCAAAAGCCGCCTCGAATGCACGGATGATCTCCTGCTCCCTCACATATCTGTCCCTAAGTCTGTCATCATAGAAAGCGATCTTTTGGTGGTAATCGCCGCGGATATTGTTGATCGCCATCATGGCTCTGTCGCACATGGTGGTCACGGACATATGAATGTCCTCAACCCTGTAAAATCCTATGTGATTTACAATGGAATACTGCAGATAATTTAAGCTTACATACTTTTTGGTCTCCACCAAAAAGAAATCCATTCTGAAATCCTTCTCTGCGATACACATTGCAAAATTGTCGGAACCGATCCTGCCGTAAACGTAATTGCCGGTGTCATTGGTACGAAGTCCCTGGGCTATAAGCTTTAAGACCTCGTCTCCTATCCTCTGACCGAACATGTCGTTCAAGGTCTTAAAATGCCTGATGTCCGAACAGATTATCAAATATTTTTCGTTTGGAGCAGCCTCCATGAATTCGGTTGCCGCCTCATTAAATTTATTTCTGTTATAGATTCCGGTCAGCTGATCAAAATTGGCAAGGATATACTGCTCGCGCTGCATCTCCTTTTCCTCGGTCACATCATGGAGTACATAGAAACAACCCATGTATCTGCCTTTTGAATCCTTGAGCTCCCTGAAATCCGGATTGTAGAGTCTGTTCTTTCCGTCCTCCGCAAACATAAAAAGCTTTTGCTCATTGAAACCGTCCCTGAGGATATCCTTTACCTCTTCGAGAGTCATTATGGTATCTATGCCCTTTTCCTTGAGCCTTCCGTTTGCGTAAACACAGATATCCTCATTGTCAAAGATGATGACCAGATCCTGCATATTATCAAGGATCCTGCCCTGGATATCACGCTTTAATGACTTTGGCACATAGCTGAACACAAAGTATATCACTGCAAAATCCGACAGACCTATCACGTAAACCGATATATCGATATACCACCCCACAGCCAGGAATATGGCATCAGCCACAACTGCCACCACACATGCCACAAGGATGTTCCAGTATTTTCTCTTGTACATGTCAGGAGCCTTAATGGTCTCTATCAAAAGCAGGATGATGCCGATCAAAAGCGGCAGATAGCAAAGCACCAGATGCACATAGTAATACGCAAAAAAGTCTGCCCCCACAAAGTTCTCTTCGTCAACGGAAAAGACGATGAACTCTGCCGCAAATTCCGTGAAATGGTTTACCGCCATCAAAACGGAATCGATCATGAGCACCACTGTCATGATGCGGTCAAAGACCTTGAGTTTCACCTGAAGACCCGCATATTCTACGCAGAATTTCATGAACAGAAAGCACAGCCAGTCCATGGAGATATAGAACATGGACCTTGCCACGATCATTATGTTGGCATCATTTGTCACCATTTCCATGGCGGTTAAAAAGATTGCCACCACAGTTGCCCCCAAAAGCTTCACTGTGACATTTGCTATTTTTTCTTTCCGCTCATGAGCAAAATACATGGCCAGTATGCTGATCACCAGCACCACAATGCTCAAGGCTGCAAAAATCGGTTTAGTCATAGAATTTCTCCGTCAAAATCCGAGGTAGGTACCGTCACCCGGTTACCTCCTCCATTATATACAATCTGGAAGCGCCGTCCACAAAAACCCTGACGCTTTCGTTAAATCCGTTTCCGGCAAAAGCCGGGCAGAGTCTGACCCCTGCATTTATGATATTCCTTCCGGGCAGGATATATTCATCCTTTTCCCCGTTCAGTTTATAAAACTTCGAGACAATATTCTGTGTCACGGACCCGTTTTTTATATGTATGGGGCTCACCATGTTCACCAGATCCCCAAAGGTCTTTATGTCGATCTTTTCGGGGATATTGTAAAACCTGTAGAGCTTGTCGGGATCAAGGCCTTTGGGTCTGCATATGGCAGTCACGTTTGATGGCCTTGACTTTTCCTGAAAAAAAAGCCCTAAAGCCACGCTCTTATCACTGTTTACAACGGTCCACTCCCTGTATGTCATACCGCTTTCATGGTAATTGCCCGAGGGACTTTCAGATCTGTAAAAATCTCCGAACTGAAGGGTATGCCTGTATTTCTTATAAAGAGCGATCTCACTCTTTATCCTGTCAAGTTCATCACTCTTTAAGTCATTTAAGTTAAGCTCATATCCAAGGGGTGCAAAGGCTGCCACATTAAACCTGGTGCTGTGACTTGACACCCGAAGGGTCTGATGGTTAGGGCTTGCGCTTACATGGGCTGAATAGCAGCTCTGGGGATATCCGTAGCTGTATCCGTTCTGGATATAACTTCTGCTGGTGGCATCGGTATTGTCGCTGGCCCAGATCTGAGGGAAAAATGACAGCATTCCCAGATCAAATCTGTTTCCTCCGCTGGCGCATCCCTCAAAGAGGATCTTTGGAAACCTCTCCGTGAGGATCTTCATAAGTCTGTAAAAACCGCAAACATATCTGTGGAAGGTCTCCTGCCTGTGCTCCGGGGTGAGATACTTCGAATACGCATCCGTAAAGGTCCTGTTCATATCCCATTTTACGTAAGATATATTTCCGGATGAAAATACCTTCGTCATGGCATCCGCAAGGTAATCTATCACCGCGGGATTTGCCAGATCCAGTATCCTCTGATTTCTGCCCTCACTGTGGTCCTTTCCCGGTATATCCATGGCCCATTCCGGGTGGGCTCTGTAGAGATCGCTGTCCCTGTTTACCATCTCGGGCTCGACCCACAGACCAAAATCCATTCCCAGCGCATTTATCTTTTCGGAAAGTCTTTTTATCCCTCCCGGGAGCTTTTCCTTATCCTCTGTCCAGTCCCCCAGGGATGACATGTCATTTTTTCTCTTTCCAAACCATCCGTCGTCCATGACAAACAGTTCCATCCCAAGGTCCTTACCCTTTTTTGCAAGGCTTAAGAGGCTCTTTTCGTCTATGTTAAAATAGTTTGCTTCCCAGCTGTTTATGAGGATCGGTCTGTCCTTTTTCTTCCACTCGCCTCTCACAATATGCTCATTTACGAACCTGTGAAAGTTGTGGCTTAATCCGTTATATCCATTCGGGGAAAAACTCATCACCGCCTCGGGAGCTTCAAACTCCTCTCCGGCTTCCAATACGAATTCAAAGGACTCCGGATTTATCCCCGTCACCACTCTGGTCTTTCCGTAGGGCGTAACCTCCGCCACTTCCCTGTGGTTTCCGCTGTAGATCAGATTAAATCCGTACACTTCTCCTCTGTCCTCATCCGTTCCGATTCCCGCAATGCACACGAAGGGGTTCGCTCTTGAGGATGAGACTCCGTTGTATGAACTGTTTATATGTTTTCCCACGGAGAGCCCGGCAACACTTTTGTTCATCTCATTTGCCCAGCTTCCGTTAAAGGTCACAAAGTCATAATTCATCCCGGGCAGATCCAGTTGAAGGCTTGACAGCTTCGTAAGCCTGATCTTTTCATCCGAAGTGTTTATAAGTCTCGCAAATCTGGTGATGCAATCCGTGTCATTAAAGACGTGATATACCAGTTCCAGGGTCTGACCGTAGTTTTTGCATTTTAACCTAAGCACCAGATACTCACAATTATCCTCGGTATCGTATGCCGATGGCATGGTCTTTAGATTAAGTTTTCCCGTGCCGATCTCATGGCTTTCATATACAAAATCGCAGGTTTCTCCGCCGTCCCCATGTATGATCTCGATAAAGCTTTCAAAGGGATCACCCTTTCCCCTCTCGGAGAATTCAAAGCTTCCGTTCTCCATGGAAAAAGCCGGATCCTTCTCATCATATACATTGGTATTTCCCTGGGGAAAAGCCCATTTTTCACGAAGGGCATCCACGGCGCTGCCTGTCAGTTTCTCATTGTCCGAGATGATCCCGATCCTCTCCCCGTAGTAGAGATGCTCGCAGATCCCGTTGTCCCTTATATAAAAGCCATAGGTTGTATTTTGAGTTGATAATTCAAATACGCCTTTTTGTTCCTTTATCATTTAGCATGTATCTCCTCGACTTTTCGAGCCAGTTCCTCAACCTTTTCCTCTGTCAAAATGTAATGAGCTTTGTAATAGAAAATCGCTGCCACAAGCCCTATCACAGGGATAACGGTCATGGTCATCCTGAGTCCCACAACGCTGCTTGTCGCCGCGGTGGCCGCCACATCCGTATCCTCACTGATATTAAATACAGAGAGACAGATGGATGCCACAAGAGCCGCCACACCGCTTGCCAGTTTCACCACAAAGGTCTGCATGGAAAATATCACCGACTCGTCCCTGCTGCCGTTTTTTACCTCACCGTAATCCACGGTATTTGCAAGGAAAATTGTGGTAAGCACTGTCAGCATACCGTTTGCCGCAAAGATGAAAAATCCGGGCACAAACAACAGATATACGCTGGACATATTGGTAAAAGCAAGTATCAAAAGTGTGGCATATCCGACTATTGCCATTATCAGGGACAGGTAAAATACCTTTATGGTATCAAGGATTTTTCTGATGATCGGAAACAGGATCATCATGGACAAAATCTGTATTGCGCCTCCGAAGGTATTAAACAAGGTGTATGAGGCATACCAGGCTTCCCCGCCGAAATCATATTTAAAGAAATATATCACCAGATTTGATGTGATATAGATTGAGGTGTTGATAAGGACTATGGCAACCACTATGGTCATGGCCTGGTCGTTTGAGATAAGTGCCTTAAACATCTGGCCGATACCGGGGGTATCCATGTCAACCGTTGATCTCTCCTTTATCATCACACAGGCAAGGCCCTCGAAAACTATGAATAATACAGCGATTATAAGGGCAAACCATTTAAAACCTACCCTCTCATCTCCTGCACCAAGAGCCTGAACTGCGATCATAGTAACTATGGTGATTATGGCACTGCCCACACCTGCGCAGCTCCTTGCCAGGGTTGACAAGCCTTCACGCTCTTTTCCGCCCTCTGTAAAAGCAGGTATCATTGACCAATAGGGAATGTCCATCATGGTATATGTGACGCCCCACAAAATATAAAATACTGCCGCATAGGCCACAAGCCCGCTTCCGGTTACACTGACAGGCGTTGCAAACATGAGATAGAGCACCACCGCATTTGTCACCGTGCCGATAAAAAGCCAGGGTCTGAATTTTCCCCATCTTGTCTTGGTCTTAGCCACCACAATACCCATGATGGGGTCGTTAAAGGCATCGAAAACTCTGGCTGCCATGAGTATGATACCCATGATCCATGCCTTCACACCCAGGATATCCTGGTAGTAATAGAGAATGTAGCTTGCCGACAACATGTAAACCATGTCTTTTCCAACGGCTCCCAAACCGTAGGATATCTTTTCCCCGCCTGTAAGTTTTTTCTTAGATTCCATAAGCCCCGCCTTTCTTAAACTAGTCCATAGCCTTCACTTCAAAGTCAACAGTTACCTTTTTATCCTGTCCAAAAGCACCGGTTTCGATCACAAGTTTTCCGGATCCGCTCCTGCCCTTGCTCTTTACATACGCACCTGCCATGCCACCCTGAAGGCTTATAAGTGAGGGACCGATAAGTTCCACATCCCCCTCCGCCGTAAGCTTTAAGGGCGCAAAGCAAAACGGAAGGATATTACCGTTTGCGTCCACCGCCTTTATCCTGACCTCAGCCACATCGTAGGTGGTCTGTTCGTAGAGGTCTATGTGATCCACATTAACTGACAGCTCCCCTCCTTTAGCTGCAGTCTTTGTGACGGTTTTTACTGTTTTTCCGTTTTTGATGGCTTCAAATCTGTATTCAACACTTTCGGTTCCCCAGTCACCGATATATTTTGTATACAGATCCACCACCTGTTCAGGTTTCATATGATACAGAGCCACCAGGATCGCCGCATTTTTCATGACCTTTTTAGTGGGTCTGCTCATTCCAAACCTGGCCACGTCATTCAGGATCCCCTTTATGAGCTCCGCCTGCCTGTGGGGGAATTTCTCCACTGTCTCCAGAGAGTCTCCCACATAATCATCAATTACCATGGGACCGTGACGAAGGTTTTCGCAAATCCGATTCTTCTCACCAAACTCGCTGATAAACCTGCCATTCTTGTACATCTTTACAGAATCCGCATTGGTGAAAATATATGTATATCCCCTCTCTGTGGCAGGATGCTCTCCGATATCCATTGTGGATGAAACTTCTATAAAGGGATTTGAATCACCCTGGCTTGCATATACGGCAGCTGCCATCTTGGGATTTCTGAACATATCCATGACTCCGTGATAGCAGATCCTGTCACCGCTTCCAAAATCCTTGTGAGTGTTGTAGTCAAACATGCACCATCCAAAGCTTCCCGCGATATCATCATACCCGGCTACGCTGTTTAACACCCTGGCATGCCTGAGCGCATGTTCCTGTCTGTGTTCCTCGCAGTCAAAGGTCTTTGTGGGGAACATATGACCGTTATATTCCGTAACCATATAGGGCTTGTCGGGAGCGGATGTAACCTTTTTCTTTGGCATGCATCCCGGCGCCTCTCCGTTATGGACAAAGTCGTTATAGGTGTACACATCCTCAAAGAGGTGGCTCTTTTTGATCGCTCTTACACCGCCGGTCTGTCTGGTAGGATCGAGGAAGTGAGCCACTTCATTGGTCTTTTTATAAAATTCGTCGCTGTCCACGGATTCGTTAATACGAACGCCCCACAGGATTATGGAGGGATGATTTCTGTTTTGGATTATCATATCCTCCACATTTTTTACCGCCTGGGCTTTCCAGTCGTCATCACCTATATGCTGCCATCCCGGGATCTCCGTAAATACCAAGAGTCCCAGCTCGTCGCATCTGTCATAAAAATATTTGCTCTGAGGATAATGGCTTGTCCTTACGGCATTTAATGAAAGCTCTTTTTTCAGGATATCCGCATCAAGCTTCTGCATGCTTGCAGGCATTGCATATCCCACATATGGATAGCTTTGATGACGGTTTAATCCTCGTATCTTTACCTTCCTGCCGTTTAGATAAAAACCGTCCTCCTTAAATTCCGCCGTTCGAAATCCCATGGTGGTCTCCGCCCTGTCAAGGACCTTTCCGTCCCCCATAAGCTCCACCTTCACATCGTAGAGATATGGCGTATCTATATCCCAAAGCTTTGCATTTTCTATCTCAAATTCATATTCCGTAACCGCAGGAGCCTTTTCACCCAGGAGCCTGTAGTCGCCGCCCCTCTCGCGGATATAGTATCTGGCGCTCAAGTCCTTCCTGCCGCAGTCCGTAAATGTCATATGGTAAAAGAGTCTCACATGGTCCGTCATGTTGGAGGATACAAACAGGTCATCAATATGAACCTGCTCCTTAATGTCCAGGTAACACTCTCTGTACATTCCGCCGTAGGTCATGTACTCTATCACCAGGCCAACGGGAGGGACGTTAAGACTTTCCCTTGAATCATCCTTTACGGCGATGATATTGTTGTCTCCGTATTTTAATAACCCGGATATGTCAATTGAAAAAGCCGT
>JAGDCK010000278.1 GCA_017958585.1 Lachnospiraceae bacterium | reverse complement strand
TCTATTCCGTATGTCTTTGCAACACCGTTTTTAAATTCCTGGCCGTTTACATCCTCGAAGAGACCTGCCTCGAATTTAACTCTGAGGATTCTGGTAACGGCATCGTCGATCCTCTCCTCGGAGATCGATCCGTCGTGGGCATTCTCGCAGATGTAATTGATACAAGCCTCCCAGTTAAAGGGCTCCATCAAAAGGTCAACACCTGCATTTACGGAATTTGCAACCTGTTCCGTTAAATTGCGTCCGCTTACCTGCTCAACGCCGTTGTAGTCAGATACAACAAGTCCTCTGAATCCCAGTTCACCCTTTAATATATCATTGATAAGATATCCGTTTTCATGGCACTTTAATCCGTTTACAGAACTGTATGAAGGCATGAGGGTCATAACTCCCGCATCCACAAGAGCCTTGTAGGGTTTGATGAGTTCACTTCTAAGAAGCTCTTCCCACTCTTCTTCATCCATCTGCACGTCACCCTGGTTGGTTCCGTTCGTTGTATATCCCTCTCCAAGGTAATGCTTTGCGGTTGCAAGCACATGCTCATCATCCAGAAACTCATCGCTTCCAAGTTCACCCTGAAGACCGTTTAAGAGAGCTGTCGAAAGTCTTGAGATGATCTCCACATCCTCACCGTAGCACTCGTAGGTTCTTCCCCAGAGCTCGTTCTGTGCATTTCCCACGCAGGGTGCAAATGTCCACTGAGCTGCGATGGTCCTTACTTCAAGTGCGGTCACACGGCCGATCTCTGTCATAAGTTCCTCATCGTCTGCGGCACCGAGACCGATATTGTGAGGGAATATTACCGCACCGTCTACGTTATTGTTTCCGTGAACTGCATCCACACCGTAGAGTACGGGAATACCAAGTCTTGATTCAATTGAAGCCTGCTTGATATTGTTGATATTGTTATTCCAGCTGCCTGCTGAATTTCCTGTTGCGGGAGCCGAACCTCCGTCTGAAAGTACCGAACCCACATTGTACTGGGTTACCTGAGCGTATGTGATACCTGTCTGCTCGGGCTGAACCATCTGTGCTGCCTTTTCCTTTAAAGACATCTGTGAGAGAAGGGCTTCTATTCTCTCATCAACAGATTTAGACGCATCCATATAAACGGATTTGTCAGGTTCCTCCGTGATCTCATCCGGAGTTTTGAGGACGATGGGAAGAACTTCTTCAACTTCTTCCTCCAAAACCTCCTCTGCAACTTCCTCAGGAACAGCTTCAGGCTCCTGATGCTTTAAAACGTTTTTATTCACCAGCAAAAAAATAACGCCTAATAATACAACTGCGGCGACTGCTGATATGACAATCTTGCTTTTCTTGGTAAGTTTCATTAGTCACACCTCTTAAATTTAATTGTATCCAAAACCCTGGCGGTTTCTAACAAATACAATTCTACAGTATGACTAATGAAAAAACCATAGCATTTATTTCGAAAAAAGTATCATTTTTTTGTCATTTTGCCCTTATCAGCCATTGTAAATGGGCTTCTTTAACTCCCTAAACATCATAAAAGCAGTGGTCAAAGCTGCCAAAAGGTCCGCAGCGGGACCCGCATACATGATGCCGTCTATTCCCATCATAAGAGGAAGCACGATTATCAGTGGAAGAAGATATATTATCTGCCTTGTAAGTGACAAGAACATTCCCACCTTGGGACTTCCTATGGCCGTAAAGAAATTAGAAGTTATGGGCTGCACGAAATTTAAAAATGTAAAAAACATAAATACCCTAAGGTACTTAATTCCAAACTCAAAATACTCCGGGCTTCCGTCACCAAATATGGATATGATTCGACCGGGAAAGATCTGGAAAGCTAAAAATACGAGGAGTGCCAGCACTGCTCCGGACCTTAGTGCTGTCATATATCCTTCCTTTACTCTCTTGTGGTTTCCCGCGCCGTGGTTAAAGCTTACTATGGGCTGAAGTCCCTGACTTATTCCGACCACGATCGATATAAAGATACCGTTTACCTTTGATATGATACCCGCACAGGCAATGGGGATCGACTCCCCGTAATTTGAGAGGGCGCCGTAATGCTTTAAGGAATTGTTCATCACGATCTGAACCACCATCATGGCGATCTGATTTGAAAAAGCCGCTGTTCCAAGGGATGCCACCCTTCCCACAGTTTCCATTTTAAGTTTCAGATTCTTTAACTTTAAGTCCATGGTCTTGCAGTTTGCAAGATAATATATTCCAAGGACTGCAGAGAGAGTCTGACCGATTATGGTGGCCCATGCCGCACCCGCAATGCCCCACTTAAAGACAAATACAAAAAGTGCATCAAGTACTGTATTAAGGATCGCACCGGAGAGGTTACAGATCATGGCATTCTTTGGTCTGCCGTCAGCTCTTATGAGATTGCCTCCGCCTGTGGTGAGGATTAAAAACGGCATTCCGATGCATGTTATCCTGGTATATGTAAGAGCATAGGGATAAACATCAGCCGGGGAGCCGAAGAACTTAAGGAGTATCGGTAAAAACGCCTCGGAAAAGATTCCCAGCAAGATTCCGCTTATAAAAAGCATGCTGATGGCATTTCCCATATAATCGGCGGCCTCTTCCTCCTTTTTCTGACCAAGGGCAATGTTTGATGTTGACGCTCCGCCTATTCCAAACAAAAGTCCCAGTGCCACACACGAGATGGACAGAGGAAAAGCTATATTTGTGGCCGCATTTCCAAGAGGTCCCACGCTTCTTCCTATAAAGAACTGATCAACTATATTGTATAAAGAACCCACCAGCATGGATATGATGCTTGGTATGGCAAACTTTCCCAAAAGACTTCCTATTTTTTCATATCCGAGAGGATTCTCTCTGACCTTACCTGTTTCCATATTATTTCTCCAATTTTTCTTTTCGTCAAAACTTAAAACACAGCGCAACTTTCATTACGCTGTGCCTAAATCAAAGCCTTAATATTTCTAACATAAAGCGGTGGTTTTGTCAAAGAATAAGCTTTAAAACTTTACGCTTTATATCTTTCCGTTTTTGATCTTGTTTAAGACCTTTTCATATGCGGTCATAACTTTTTCATGGCAGGTCTCGATCACCAGATCGTCGTTTTCCTTTGCCGCTTTTTCAAGCTTTGCCGCCGCATCCGAGAGATTCTTTGCACCGATGTTTAAGGATGTGGACTTTAATGCATGCATGAGTACCGCATAGTTTTTCCAGTTCTTTTCCTCGAATAAGGCGTTTAACTCATTAAGCTTATTGTCATTTACAAACAGGGTTCTGACTTCATTGTAAAACATTCTGTCATCTCCCATATACATAAGTCCGAGCTCCTCGTCCACATAATCAAGCTCAGGTCCGTCATAAGTACCAGATGTTGTGTTTTCTGAATTTTTTCTTGCAAAATTTTGTTTGGAGTAGATCACTTCATCTATGGCAGGTTCCAGGAAAGTTACGCTTGGATCCTCATCTGTAACGATTAATTCCCTGGGAATGTACTTAAAGAGCATCTCTTCAAGTTCGCTTCCTTTTATGGGTTTTGCAAGATAATCGTCAAATCCGAGCTTCAGATACTCTTCCTTCTCCCCTGCAAGAGCATTTGCAGTGAGGATTATGACCGGTGTGGTCTTGCAGAAATGCTCCGTCTCCTTCATGCGCTTAAAGACTTCCAGACCGCTCATATGTGGCATCATGTGATCCATCAAAATGAGATCGTAATGTTTTTCCTGGATCTTTTCAAGGGCCTCTATACCGCTTTCCGCAAACTCAACCTTGATCTGGGTCTGTCTGAGGAGTCCTCTTACTACCTCAAGGTTCATCACCACATCGTCCACTGCCAGTATCACTGCCCCGGGAGCTCTGAATTTCTCATGATATTTTGAGCCTGATGGAGCAGATTCGTATATATCCTTGTAGAACATGCCAAGCTTCTGATAGGATGTGCGGGTGGTGCGCACCGCTGTCCTCTGGGGGATCTCTATAAAGAAAGTACTGCCCTTATCCACCTCACTCTCAACTCTTATGGATCCGCCCATAAGCTCCACAAGCTGTTTTGTGATGGACAGTCCCAGGCCCGTTCCCTCTATATTTTTATTCTTTTTCTCATCACTTCTGGTGTAGGCTTCAAAAATCTTGTCAATATTGTCGGGGGCGATACCTATTCCCGAGTCTTCCACGGAGATCTTTAATAAAAGGTCCGTCGGTCCCTGGCTCTTCCACCCGATCCCCATATATACATAACCCTTCTGGGTATATTTTACAGCATTGTTCAGCACATTTACGATGACCTGTCTCACTCTTTTCTCATCGCCCATAAGTTTTTTGGGAATCGAGGGGTCATTTATTACTTTAAGCTCCAGTTCCTTGTCCGCAGCCCTTTTTTCCACCAGGCTATAGCACTCCTTTATAAGTTCACCCAGGTCATAATCTCCGGGAATGATATCAAGCTTTCCGGTCTCTATCTTTGACAGGTCCAGAATATCATTTATAAGGGACAGAAGCGCATTTCCCGCAGATTTTATATTCTGCGCATATTGCCTCTGGGAATCCGTAAGGTTTTCCCTTAACAGTATCTCATCCATACCAAGTATGGAATTTATGGGTGTTCTGATCTCGTGGGACATGGTGGCCAGGAAATCACTCTTTGACTTGTTTGCACGATCGGCCTCATCCCTTGCTTCCTCAGTCTCCTTCTTTGTCTTTTCAAGTTCCAGCATGGTATCCACAAGTTTTTGATAATCCGGGGTCTGGAGTGTAAAAAACATCATTACGATTCCAAGGCACATGGTGAACATGGATAAGAGATATTTCCCCGGTATCATGATCTGAATGACGGAACCCGACAAAGCCACGCAGGCATAGATGATGGTGGACATCTTCTGTTTGAAGGTAAACTTCGGGAAAATATGGAAGGTGGAAATAACACTTATCAGGTAATAGAAAAACGGAATGATATAGACAAGCATA
>JAGDCK010000277.1 GCA_017958585.1 Lachnospiraceae bacterium | reverse complement strand
TCTCCTCCAACAGGAACCCCGCTGGCGATCCTGGTGACCTTTATGCCTGTAGGCTTTATAAGTTTGCTGATATACATTGCAGTTGTCTCTCCCTCGAGGCTTGAGTTGGTGGCGATTATGACTTCATCCACATCCCCCTCCAGTCTCTTCATAAGCTCTGCCAGTTTGATATCCTTTGGTCCGATGCCAAGCATGGGAGAGATGGCTCCGTGGAGCACGTGATAAACGCCCTCGTATTTACCCGTCTTTTCATATGCCGCCAAATCCCTTGCATTCTCAACCACCATGATGATTCCATGATTTCTGCGGGCGTTGGCACAGACGGGACAAACCTCTGCATCCGTCAGGGTAAAGCACTCCCTGCAATATCTGACGTTGGCCTTTGCCTCCATCATCACATTTGCCAGATGATCAACCCTGTCCTTTGGCATATTTATCAAATGAAAAGCAAGCCTTTGAGCAGACTTGCTTCCAATGCCGGGAAGAGCGGCAAGTTCATCTATTAATTTATTGATATATCCGCTGTATAGTTCCATCCTAGAAACCGAATCCTCCAAGGCCTCCTGTCATCTTGCCCATGAGAGCGTTTGACGCTTCCTCTGCCTGCTTCATTGCTTCATTGACAGCTGCAACGATGGTATCCTGAAGTGTCTCCACATCATCCGGGTCCACGATCTCGGGGTCAAGTTTTACACTGAGCACTTCCTTTTTACCGCTTACGGTAACACTTACGGCACCGCCACCTGTTGTGGCTGTAAACTCCTTTGTCTCAAGTTCCTTCTGGCCCTCTTCCATCTGCCTCTGCATTCTCTGAGCCTGCTTCATCAAATTGTTCATGTTTCCGGGCATTGCTCCTCCCGGGAATCCTCCGCGTTTTGCCATTTTTCTATAATCCTTTCTGAATACAAATATTTATATTAAAAACTAATCTTCTTCCTCGATCTCCATATTTATGATCTCACTGAGATCAACATATGTGTTTTGGAACTGCTGTCTGCTTTCCACCTGCTGAAGGGTGATGGGAATCTCTTTTCCGGAGTAGTCCGCCAAAAGATCCAGTATCTCCTGTCTGTGGGTGTCCGTGTTCAAAGTATCATATGCCATGGGCTCGTCAAGCACTATCATGAGTGAATTGTCATTTGACAAAGACAGTTTTGCGGCCTTTAAATAGCTCTTTAAATATCCAGGTGCCTCTCCGACTATGGCAGGCCATTTCTGAACCACTTCACGGATATCATCCGGCACGGCTCTGTCAAGCTTTGGTCTCTCTTTCGGCGCTGCCGGGGCAGTGGAATCCCCCATGTTAAAATTTGCGGGAGCGACCATCACGCCGTTTTCACATTTCTCTTCCACCTGCCTGATCCTGTCGATCAAGGCATCCTCGTTGATCTCCATATCGGGTTTACAGAGTTTGATAAGGGCTATCTCCACCAATATACGCTTCTGGTTAGCATATTTTATCTGTCCGGACACATCCGAAAAAATGCGGATAAATCTGACAATCCTGTCATTATCTATTATCTCTGCCTCTTCCTTAAGGCGCTTCAGATTGTCCGTGGACATGTCGATCACGTTTTCCAGTTCATCGGAAGCCTTAACCAGCAAAAGGTTTCTCAGATACCAGGTAAAGTCTGTCACAAACTGAGTAAGTTCCCTTCCCTGCATTACGATCTCTTCCAATATACTAATACATCCGAGGACATTTCTGTCCAGAACGTTTCTAAGGAGCCTGCTGAACACTTCCGTATCCACTGCTCCAAGCACATCCAATACCTTGTCGTAGGTAAGTTCCTCTCCCAGATTAAAAGCTATGCACTGGTCAAGAAGACTTAAGGCATCACGCATGGAACCGTCCGCCGCCTTTGCTATAAAGCGAAGAGCCTTCTCCTCCACCTGCACGTTTTCAACTTCCACCAGATGCTTCATCCTGGCCGTTATGGAATCGATGGTGATACGCTTAAAATCATATCGCTGGCACCTTGATAAAATTGTGATGGGGAGCTTGTGAACCTCCGTGGTAGCCAGGATAAAGATAACATATGAAGGGGGCTCCTCCAAAGTCTTTAAAAGTGCATTAAAAGCACCGATCGAAAGCATATGCACCTCGTCTATGATATAGACTTTGTACTTGCCCTCAGCCGGTGAATATGACACTTCCTCCACAATCTCTCTGATGTTGTCGACACCGTTATTTGAAGCGGCATCGATCTCGATCACATTCATGCTGGCTCCGGCAGCGATGGCTTTGCAAATACGGCACTCCCCACAGGGGCCATCCTCTGTGGGGTTTTCGCAGTTCACCGTCTTTGCAAATATTTTTGCCACCGAAGTCTTACCGGTTCCACGGGTTCCGGTAAAAAGATATGCATGACCGATACGTCCGGTCCTTATCTGGTTCTTAAGCGTCGTCACTATATGATCCTGTCCCTTTACATCCGAAAAAAGAGCGGGACGGAATTTTCTGTATAGCGCTGTGTATGACATTTGTTACTCCTAATCCCCGAAGCTGATTCCCAGGAGTTTTGCCTCCTTGATAATGCGAGCCGAAGGGTCGATATATTTAAGTTTTCCGGCTACCTCTTCGAGAGGCACCTTAATGATCTCACGATTCTTATATCCTACCATAAAGCCATATTCGCCGTCGAGGATAAGTTTGCCTGCCTCGGCTCCGAGACGACTTGCAAACACTCTGTCGTAAGGGCAGGGGCTTCCGCCTCTTTGCATGTGTCCGGGCACGGTCACTCTGACTTCTCGTCCCGTCTTTTCCTGGATCATGCTGGCGATCTCGTAGGATACTGAAGGGAATGGATATTTTTCAAGTTTCTTTTGATATTCTTTTTTGGAAAGTTTTGCATCCTCCTTGGAAATAGCACCCTCTGCCACCGCAATGATGGTAAAGGCCTTGCCTTCCTTGTCTCTCTCCTCGATCTTTTCCACGATGTTTTTGATATCATAGGGGATCTCGGGTATGAGGATAATATCAGCACCGCCTGCCATGCCGGCATTTAATGTAAGCCATCCAACCTTGTGTCCCATTACTTCCACGATGAATACTCGGCTGTGGGAGGAAGCTGTGGTATGGATACAGTCGATAGCCTCTGTGGCGATATCAACCGCACTCTGGAATCCGAATGTCATATCAGTTCCCCACAGATCGTTGTCGATGGTCTTTGGCAGAGTAACGATATTAAGTCCCTCTTTTCTGAGGAGGTTTGCTGTCTTGTGGGATCCGTTACCTCCAAGGACCACCAGACAGTCAAGTTTCAATTTGTGATAATTCTGGGTCATGGCTTCCACTTTATTCAGACCGTTTTCATCCGGCTCCTGAATAGTCTTAAAAGGTACACGGCTCGTTCCCAAAATCGTGCCGCCCCTTGTAAGAATACCGGAGAAATCTCTGTCTGTAAGCATTCTGAAATCGCCATAGATCAAACCTTTGTAACCATCCATAAAACCGTACATTTCTACAGGTTCCTCGGCATGCTCGAGAGTCTTTACCACACCTCGCATGGCCGCATTGAGAGCCTGGCAATCACCACCACTGGTCAGGAAACCAATTCTTTTCATGCATATACCTCCGTTTGTGTCGGTTAACGAGTTATTATCTGTTTTTTATTATAACACAAACCGTTATTTGACAAAAGAAAAGCTTTTTTCTTAGCATAAAAAGAATTTTTCGGCACGTAAAAAAATGCATCAAAAAAAGCCTTGCAAAAACTGTTGATATTGCAGACTTTTTTTATTAAAATAGAATCGTTGTAAAATTGGAGACGTATCGAAGCGGTCATAACGGGGCGCACTCGAAATGCGTTTGCCCTCCGGGGCACGAGGGTTCGAATCCCTCCGTCTCCGTACATAAAAAAGGGATGCCTCTTGGGCATCTTTTTTTTATGTACATAGGGGGATTCGAACCGCTGCGACGGTGTAACCGAAAGGGACGGTCCGGTGGACCGTTCCTATTTTGTTATCTCCCCATACATCCCGGGACGTCTGTCTCTGAAAAGCCCCCAGGATAATCTGTCTTTTTTCAGTGCATCCAGGTCAAATTCATGTATTAAAATCCCCTGATCCGACTTACCCATGGATTTAACTATCTCTCCAGTGGCATCAGTTATAAAAGATGAGCCGTAGAAAGTAAGCTCCGACCGCTGTCCTCCGTTTTCATCAGAGGGCTCGACCTTTTCTGTGCCGATCCTGTTTGCTGCTATAACCGGCATCAGGTTTGCTGCGGCATGACCCTGCATCACCCTCTGCCAGTGGCCTGAGCTGTCACACTCTAATATGGGCTCGCTTCCGATGGCTGTGGGATAAAGCAGTAACTCTGCCCCCAAAAGTGCCATGCTCCTTGCGCACTCGGGAAACCACTGATCCCAGCATATTCCCACGCCTATCACACCGTACTTTGTGTTAAAGGCCTTAAAGCCCGTATCTCCGGGTGTAAAATAAAACTTCTCCTGATAATAATGATCATCGGGAATATGGGTCTTTCTGTATATACCAAGATTTTCTCCGCCGGCGTCTATGACCGCAACAGAGTTATATACATTGTTTACATCCTTTTCATAAAAGCTTATGGGAAGCACCACATCCAGCTCTTTTGCAAGCCTTATTCCCATCTTAACAGCTTCATTGTCATTTACGCTCTCCGCAAAATCGTAGTAGTCATATCTTCTTTCCTGACAAAAATACTGCCTCTCAAAAAGCTCCGGTAGCAGTATTATATTTGCGCCTGCTGCCGCTGCCTCCCTCACATATTTTTCCGCAGTCGTAAGACTCTTATCTTTATCCCTGCTGCATGGCATCTGCACCGCAGCTACTTTTACTTTTCTGTTCTCCAAGTTTTTCTCTCCCAAACTAAAGCAAATCCATCGTCATCTTCCGATACAAACTAATCATTGCATGCCGGTATCTGCTGGGTGAGGCAGTGAATGTTTCCTCCACCCACGATAAGGCTTACCGCATCAATCCCCACAACTTCCCTGTCAGGGAAAGCCTGTCTCATCACTCCCAGGGCATTTTCATCGTTTTCATCATTAAACTGCGGAACCAGCACAATGCCGTTTCCCACATAGAAATTCACGTAGCTTGCGGCAAGTCTCTCGCCCACTTCCCTGACGTCCTCACCTTCCTCAAACTCATATCCAAGGATATCCCGTTCAGATACGGTCACAGGATTTTTGGGGATCAGGACTTTTTTGATCTCAAAGTGTCTCCCCTTTGCATCCGTCTCTTTTTGAAGAAGTTCAAGGTCCCTAAGGGACATTTCATATTGCGGATCCTGTTTATCATCGGTCCAGGCAAGAAGCACCTTCCCGGGTCCGTAAAAAGCACAGACATTATCCACATGCTCGTTGGTTTCATCGTTATATATTCCACAGGGAAGCCAGATTATCTTTTTTGCTCCAAGGTATGCCTTAAGTTTATCTTCTATCTGAGCCTTAGTGAGTTTCGGATTTCTTCCGGGGCTTAACAGGCAGCTCTCGGTAACCATGACCGTGCCTTCCCCGTCTGAATGAATGGATCCGCCCTCCAGCACGAAATCCCCCGCATCGTAGTAGTCCGTTCCAAGGTTTTCACAAAAAGAAGCTGCCAGCGCATCATCCTTTTCCCAGGATGAATATAGGCCGTCATATTCACCGCCCCATGCGTTAAACATCCAGTTTACGCCACGCAAAATGCTGCCGTTTGTGACAAAGGTTGGAGCGGTATCCCTGGCCCAGGCATCGTCGGTTTCGATATTCATGTAGCAAAGATTATTAAGAACCTCAGGCTCAGCAAATTTTTCTATCATGGACTTGGCCCTGTCACGGGTTTTATCCTCAACCACCAGCCATACCTTTTCGGTTTTTAAGAGCCGTCCTATCATCCTTGCAAAAACCGGCTCTGCGTCTGACGCCTCATAGGGCCATGAGCCTTTTCTGTGGGGCCAGATCAGTATGCAGCCTTCCTGTGGGCTAAATTCCGCAGGCATATAAAAACCGTCCTGCAAAGGTGTGGTCTTTGTAATTCTCATCTAGGAAAGTCTCCCTTTAAAATCTTCATACGAAAAATGCCTGATAAGTCTGCATTCCCCATTTTCTGTAAGCCCCGCTATATCGGGCAGAGGAATTCCGTTAAAAGTATTGTTCTTTACCATGGAATAAATTGCCATATCCTCAAAATACAGTCTGTCTCCGACTTTTATTTCTGTGTCAAAGGAATAATCACCGATTATGTCCCCCGCCAGGCATGTGTAGGATGACAATCTGTATTCATAGGGTTTTTCGCCCCACTTTCCCGAATCCTTAAGGGGCGGTCTGTATGGCATCTCCAGCACATCGGGCATGTGGCAGGCAGCCGATCCGTCCAGGATAAGTGTCTTTATTCCGCCGTTTTCCACAATATCCAAAACCGTTGTGACAAAATATCCGGCATTCAGTGCCACTGCCTCCCCGGGCTCAAGATACACCTTCAGCCTGTATTTTTCGGTCATAAGGCGGATACATTTTTCCAAAAGAGGAATATCATAATCCTCTCTGGTTATGTGATGTCCACCGCCGAAGTTTATCCATTTAATGCGATCAAAATATTTGCCGAACTTTTCCTCCACAGCCATTAATGTGGCGTAGAGGTCATCCGAATTTTGCTCGCAAAGAGTATGAAAATGAAATCCGTCGATCATGCCAAGGATCCTGTCAAGTTCCTCGTCCTGCAGGCTCTCCAGAGTTTCGGCCGTCACACCGAATCTGGATCCGGGCGTACAGGGGTCGTAGATCGCATGATCCTTTTGGGTTGAATACATGGGATTTATCCTCAGTCCCACGGACACACCGTATTCTTTACATTTTTCAAAATGATGCTCCAGCTGGCTGATGGAATTGAACACTATATGGTCGCAGATAAGCACCAGTTCATCCATGTCTTCGTCCTTAAAGGCCGGCGCAAAGACATGGTTTTCCCTGCCCATCTCCTCATGCCCAAGTCTTGCCTCGAACAGGCCGCTGGCGGTGGCCCCGTCAATGTATTCTCCTATCAAAGGATAGTATTCAAAACAGGAAAAACATTTCTGGGCAAGGAGTATCCTGCAACCGGTGTCGTCTTTTACTTTACGTAAAATCTCAAGGTTGCTCCTTAATTTCTTTTCATCAACCACATATGCCGGTGTGGCGATCTCATCAATTCTCATAAAGAGTGGTCCTCTCAGAGGCGGGATAGATTAAGGTTTTTTCCCTGCCTCAAATCATATTAGTCTACAAGAACGGGATTTTCACATACTACCCAGGGAAGGCCCCATTTGTTAAGTGCCTCCATGTATGGATCGGGGTCGAACTGGTCTGTGGTAAACACGCCGGGCTCTCTCCAAAGTCCGCTTACCACCATGGCTGTACCGATCATTGCGGGAACACCTGTGGTATATGATATTGCCTGGCTTCCAACTTCTCTGTAGCACTCCTGGTGGTCACATACATTGTATATGAAAAGTGTCTTTTCTTTTCCGTCTTT
>JAGDCK010000276.1 GCA_017958585.1 Lachnospiraceae bacterium | reverse complement strand
GTTATATGGTATTATAAATGGCGATTTAGTACAAACGTACTAGGTGAAAATGCTGAATTTGTATAAAAATGCACGTTTTTTGAAACAACATGAATATTTATAATGTATTGACATTTTTAATCATGGTGTTATAGTAAAAAATGTAGTGTTTGCGTGAGACGCACAAATAGTTTTACACGATGGAGTGCGATGGGTGGTGGAACCCATAGGCACTTTTTTAATGTAGCTTTAGGATTTATCGTGTTATCACTTTAGTGCTTTCAAGTGTCAAACAAAAATTTATTGGAGGATATTCATATGAAAAAGAGACTTTTAAGCCTTGTTCTTGCAGGCGTGATGACAGTTTCTCTTGTTGCTTGCGGCAGCTCCAACAAAGACATCGACAGTGATGTTGCAGTTGATGAGACAGTTGCTACAGAGACAGAGACAGCTGACGCAGAGACTGCTGAGGATGAGAGCGAATTTGATCTTGCTGCTTACTGGGATGAGTCAGAAGCAGTTTACGATGGTGCACTCGGTGAGTTCTATTCTCTCTATGAGACAGCATTCGATGCAGCAACAGTTAGTGAAAGATGGGCAAAGATGGCTCAGGCAGAAGCAAAGCTTCTTGAGAGCGGTGTAATGCTTCCCCTTTACTCAGACGGCGGTACATTTGCTCTTACAAGAGCTGTATACCACTCAACAGATTATGCACTTTGGGGCGTTGATATGTATCGTTACTACAACGCACTTCTTACAACAGAGTTTGTAAAGAAAACAGACAGAGATTATCTTAAGAATCTCTGGTCTGAAGTTCGTGGAACAGGTACTTACTATGAGAAAGCAAAAGAGTACATGACTTCACAGGGTTATGAGTTCAAGGATGAGTACGGTTATGAGTACACATCAGATCCTCAGACCTGGGATATTCTTGCTACTTACAGAGCAGCAGACTTCAGAGCACTTGTTAATACATATGTTTCACTTGTAGAGTATGACTGCGAAGGAAATACCGTTCCTTCTCTTGCTACAAGCTGGGAAGAATCAGACGACGGACTCACATATACATTCCACCTTCGTGAGGACGCTAAGTGGTTCGATTATCAGGGAAATGAACTCGGAAACGTAACAGCTGTTGACTTCGTAGCAGGTATGCAGCACCTTCTTGACTGTCAGGCTGGACTTGAGTACCTTGCAGGTATGGGTGCAGCTAAGATCGTTAACGCTGACGAGTATGTTGCAGGTGATGTAACTGATTTCGCTGAGGTTGGTGTAAAGGCAGTTGACGAGCATACACTTGAGTATACACTCGCTGAGCCTAACTCATACTTCATGACAATGCTTACATATTCAGTATTTGCTCCTCTTAACAGAGCATACTATGAAGCACAGGGCGGTAAGTTCGGTGCAGAGTTCGACAGCTCAGCCGATGATTATACATACGGTCTTGATCCTGAGCACATCGCTTACAACGGACAGTATCTTGTATCTTCATATGCTGCAAACAACCAGATCGTATTTGCAAAGAACGACAAGTTCTTCAACGCAGATGCTATCACAGTTAACAAGATCGTTTGGTATTACAACGACGGATCTGATGTAACAAAGACTTACACAGATGCAAAGGAAGGCCTTGTAGTTGGTGCAGGCTTAAGCCCTTCAACAATCGAGATCGCAAAGGCTGACGGCCTCTTCGATGACTATGCATACATCTCTGATACAGATGCTACAACATTCAATGCATGGTACAACCTTAACCGTGTTGCAAAGGCTAACTTCAACGATGAGACAATCGGTGTAACTACCCTTTCAGACGATGAAATGGCTCGTACAAATACAGCTCTTCAGAACCAGAACATGAGACTTGCTATCTCATTCGCTGTAGATCGTATCAAATACAACGAGACAAATGTTGGTGAGGAAGCAGCTTCCGCATCACTCAGAAATACATATGTTCCTTACAACTTCGTAGTTCTCGAAGAGGACGTAACAGTTGATATCAACGGAACATCAACAACATTCCCTGCAGGTACACTTTACGGTGAGATCATCCAGGCTCAGCTTGATGCAGACAATGTTCCCATCAAGGCATTCGATCCTACAGCTGACGGCGGCGTTGGTTCAGGTGACGGTTATGACGGATGGTTCAACCTTGACAATGCAAAGGCTTACTTCGAGAAGGCAGTTGCAGAGCTCGCAGAGGAAGGTATCGAAGTTAACTCCGAGAACCCTCTTGTACTTGAGTATCCCGTATACGTAAGCTCAGAGACAAACCTCAACAGAGCAAACGTACTTAAGCAGTCTGTAGAGAGCGCATTCGACGGTGCTGTAGAGTTCCGTCTCACAGAGCTCACAGATATCTATGATCTCTACTATGCAGGTTACTATGCAGACTACGGATATCAGAACAACTACAACATGTATGATATCTCAGGTTGGGGACCTGACTACGGTGATCCCGCAACATATCTTAATACTATGAAGCCTGAAGACGGTGATATGATCCACCTTCTCGGTATCTTCTAAGATTTGAGAAAAAACATAGTTTTCTAATGCCATTTACAGGAGTGGCCGAAAGGTCACTCCTGCAATGTGCGTTAATAATCAATTTTTGGAAAGACTTAGGTTAACTGTTATGACAAAGTATATTATTAGAAGATTAATACACGGAGCGATTTCCATAGTGATAGTTGTTGCCCTGGTAATGATTCTCATCTATGCCCTGATGGACAGAAATCTGATTTTTGCCAGCGACGCTTTATATACAAAGCAGAACAACAACCAGAAGACAACATACAAATGCCAGAGATGGGAGGAGTATGGTTATATCGACTACGTGACATATTCTGATTGGTTAACCGAGCTTGTAAACACCGGAGAAATCGATGCTGACAAGAGAACTTCCCTGGTTTCCATCGGCAAGACAGCAGACGCCGATTCTGACGAGGTAGCTGAGTATGTAAAAGCATTTACAGACACATACAAGTCAAAGGGATATTCCGTAAAAAGACTTGATGCCGTAATGCTCAGCAAGAAAAAGGTTGCAGACGGAGGAAATCAGGCTCTGTTTGCATATAAAGATATCCCCTTATATCACAGACTTATCACTTATTTCACAAAGCTTATTCAGGTTGACAATATTCACAATGTCAAAGAGGATATAGGTGAGAGGAAACTTACATTTACATTACACGATCCCGCTTATGGTGGGGAAAAGTTTTCGCCGGCTATTATGGGTAACGGTACCACTCATAAGTATTTATTGTATTTTGATTCGAAATTTCCATATATTCACCAGAATATAGTGACCATAAATTTAGGTGTTTCATACTCTGTTAACACAGGTGTTGATGTGTTCAATACCATGTCAAAGACCCAGGGTGCATATTTAAAGAGCAATGTTATCTACCCTACGGGAGCACAGGAGCTCAGTGCGGATGATGTTCATACCGCAACTTACTCTGCAGGATCTTTGAACGGACTTGCCATAAATGCAGGCAGATATACGGATGATTATACCAACGTCCTCACCGTTAAAAACGGCAGATCCAGAGTCGGTTATTCATTTGTATTCGGTATTTTGTCCATCATCCTGTCCTATGCGATCGGTCTTCCCATCGGTCTTTTGATGGCAAGACACAAGGACGGACTTATCGACAAGATCGGAACCGTATATATCGTATTTATCATCTCGGTTCCTTCACTTGCATATATTTTCCTGGTAAAGGCCATCGGTGGTTCACTGTTCCACCTGCCAACCACATTTAACGTGGAGGCCACCACAAAGCTAATGTTTATTTTGCCCATTATCTCATTGTCACTCAGATCTATCGGAAACACGATGAGATGGCTCAGACGATTCATGATCGACCAGATGAATGCGGATTATGTTAAATTTGCACGAAGCGGCGGTCTTACCGAAAACGAGATATTTACAAAGCATATTTTGAAAAATGCATCGATCCCCATCATTCACGGAATCCCTGCAGACATTCTCTTTGCTTTGGTTGGTGCTCTTATCACTGAGCGTGTGTATGCCGTTCCCGGTGCCGGCGGACTTTTGGTAGAAGCTATCCAGAAGTACGATAACGCCGTTATCGTCGGTGTCACATTGTTCTACGCCGTACTCACAGTTCTCTCATATATCCTGGGAGATGTGCTCATGGCAATGGTAGATCCCAGAATCTCATTCTCGGATGAAAAGAGATAATTGACAGAAAGACAGGTAAAATTATGGATTACAATTACGAAGAATTGGGAATACCCGTAGAAGAGCTGTTTTCTCCAGTTGACCACAACGATTTAGAGTCTGAAAAAATTACAGCTCCCAGATATTCATACTGGCACTCGGTGTTCCGCGTATTTTTTAAGAAAAAGATAAACATAGTAATACTGGCACTTCTTGTAGTTATTATTTTGTTTGCATACATTTATCCCACCATCTACCCTTACGACAGATTCGGAAACCTGATGGATTCCACATCAAAGCATCTGTCACCCGGTAAGGCAATGGCAAAATTCGGTCATTCCCTTCGCTGGATACTGGGTACGGGAGCTTCCGGACAGTCCACATTTGATGCTGTATGGTACGGCTCCAGGATTTCAATCTCCCTGGCCTTTGTTGTTGCAGCGATCAACCTGACTATCGGTGTGTTAATCGGTGCTGTCTGGGGATTTTCAAAGAAGGTTGATATCATCATGGTTGAGGTACAGAACGTTATCGGTAACGTACCTTACGAGCTTATCATTTCAGTGCTCATCATGATTTTTTCATCAAACTTCTGGACACTTGTATTTGCAATGACCATCACCGGCTGGCTTTCAATAGCTGCCTTTATACGTACGCAGGTTATCATCATAAGAGACCGCGAATACAACCTGGCATCAAGATGTCTTGGCACTTCCACCACGAAGATCGCCATGAAGAACATCCTGCCCTTTATGACAAGTGTTATCGTGACACTCCTTGCCAGCGTTATACCCGGATATATCGGTTCCGAGGTGTTCCTGGCATACATCGGTATGGGACTTTCGGATATGTCACTCGGTCGTCTGATCTTTGAGGCTGAGAGCGCCATGGTCACACCGGGATGGCAGTTTGAGTTCTGGAGCCCTGTTGCGATATCTGCGATCATCACTGTGGTTCTCTACGTGGTAGGTCAGAACCTCGGAGATGCATCGGATCCCAGAACACATATGTAAGTTCAGGTTTAGAAAAAAACATTAAGGATAATAAAAATGGAAGACAAGAAAGTATTATTATCAATTAAAGATTTGAAGGTCAAGTTCCATGTAAGAGGCCGTATCCTCACCGCCATCAGAGGAATCTCCCTTGATATATACGAGGGTGAATCCATCGCCATCGTAGGTGAATCCGGTTCCGGTAAATCTGTTTTTACAAAGACATTTGCAGGAATGCTTGACAGCAACGGTTTTGTAAGCGACGGTTCCATCATATTCAATGATGATGAGCTTGCTGATACCGTGGTTCCTCTTAACTCCTCCGCAAAGTCTCTTATGGACAGATGCAAGGCAAAACTTGATGAGGCCGCAAAGCTTTCTCTCGGTTCAGATACCTACAGACTTATGCAGGAACTTAAATCCGAGAAGACTCACAGAGAGGGCTTAAGCGACGAGGAAGAGGCAAAGATCACAGCCGAGCTTGAAAACATTAAGCATGAGCGTGTGGAACTTTTTAATCTCCGTCAGACCTTCGATCCCAACTCCGAGAAGGACAAGATCAAGGAGTCAAAGCTTAAATTAAAAGAGCTTGACGCACAGATCAAGGAGATGGAAAAGAGAAACGAAGAGCTCAGAAAGCAGAAAAAGGCAGAGGCTGCAGCGGATACAGCTTATCTTAAGGAATACTCCGAAAAGATGGCAGACCTTAAGGCAAAATACGAAGAAGAGATAAAGGGAAGCGTGGATGAAAAGATCCTCGCCCACAACGAGATCCTTGCAAAGGAGATATATCTCTCGGTTGGCCGTTACGGTGTAAGAGAGAGAAACAAATACGCAAGAGACCTTGTAAAGGACCTTGCAGAAGGATACAAGCTTGGCCTCGATATGACAGATGATCAGGTGCTTAACAGCATTTTTGACGATGTTACTTTCAGAGTAAAATATCAGGATGAGACAGCTGACAAGCTTCACGGAACATGTATCCTGAACCTTGCAAAAGTAAAATATTACAAGGACTGGTCGCAGATCAGAGGAAAGAAGATCGCAACGGTTTTCCAGGATCCCATGACAAGTCTTAACCCTGTTATCACCATAGGAAAGCAGATCACTTCAGTAATCTTAAAACATCAGGATTGCACGGAGTCAGAGGCAAGACTCAGAGCTTTGGAGCTCATGAGAAAGGTTGGTATCCCCAATGCCGAGAAGAGATTTGATGATTATCCCTTCCAGTATTCAGGTGGTATGAGGCAGAGAATAGTAATCGCTATCGCTCTTTCCTGCCAGCCTAAGATCCTCATCTGCGATGAGCCCACAACAGCTCTTGATGTTACAATTCAGGCTCAGATCCTCAAGCTTATCAAGGATCTGCAGAAGGATTTCGGATATACCATCGTATTCATCACCCATGACCTTGGCGTGGTTGCAAACGTGGCAGACAGAGTTGCGGTATTATATGCCGGACAGATCGTGGAACTTGGAACCTGCGAGGATGTATTTTATGATCCCAAGCACCCCTACACCTGGGCGCTTTTATCATCACTTCCTCAGCTTGCAGAGAAGAATACAAAGCTTTTCTCCATCACAGGTACACCTCCTTCACTTTACAACAATATTGTGGGAGATGCCTTTGCACCCAGAAATGAGTATTGCATGAAGATTGATACCATTTTGGAGCCACCCATGTTCAAGGTGAGCGACACACACTATGCAAAGACCTGGCTTTTGGACAAAAATGCTCCCGAGATCAAGAAACCCGAGATCATCGAGAACATTCATGAAAAACTTATCAATGCATTCAATATATAGGAGTTAATGATCGTGGCAAAAGATAACAATAACAAGGTCAATCACTTACCTGAGAAAGGCCCTGTTGATGAAAACGGCAGAGAGATTCTGCTTTCGGTTAAAAATATTGATATTACCTTCGGAAAAGGTGATGCCGCAGTTAAGGCTGTAAAAAACGCATCCTTTGATATCTACAAGGGTGAGACATTCTCCCTGGTAGGTGAATCCGGTTCGGGAAAGACCACCATCGGACGTGCTGTCATCAGAGTCAACCCTCTGGCTGCAGGCTCCATTGAGTACAAGGGTGTTCCCATTAACGGAAAGATCTTAAAGTCACTTAACAGAGAAGTTATCCGTAACATCCAGATGGTTTTCCAGGATCCGGCGGCTTCCCTCAATGAGAGAGCAACGGTTGATTATATCATTTCAGAGGGTCTTTACAATTTCCACCTCTTTGAAAACGAGGCGGACAGAGTTGCAAAGGTTGAGAACATGATAAAGGAAGTAGGTTTGCTTCCCGAGCACTTAACCCGTTACCCTCACGAGTTTTCCGGCGGACAGCGTCAGAGGATCGGTCTGGCAAGAGCAATGGTAATGGAGCCGGAACTTGTTGTGGCTGACGAACCTATTTCAGCTCTTGACGTATCCATCCGTGCTCAGGTACTTAATCTGCTTAAAAAATTCCAGCAGGAAAAGCAGCTTACATACCTGTTTATCGCTCATGACCTTTCAATCGTAAGATTTATCTCCGACCGTATCGGAGTTATTTACAAGGGAACCATCGTTGAGGTTGCAGAGGCAGAGGAGCTCTTTAATTACCCTCTTCACCCCTACACACATTCACTTATATCAGCGATCCCCATTCCCGATCCCAAGCTTGAGAAGAACAAGGTTCTCTATACCTATGATCCTTCAATTCACGATTACAGTGAGGACAAGCCTGAGTTTGTAAATATCGGTCATGACCATTATATTTACGGAAACAAAAAGGAGATCGAAGAGTACAAGGCGATCCGTGAGAAGGGTGAGCCCGTAAAGAGCATCACCATAATAGATCCTGAGACTGCCACCAAGGAGGAACTTGACTCCGTTCAGAATCAGGAGATCTTAAGAGACGACGGATATGTACTCCCTCCTCTTCACGATAAGGGCGGTATATTGATATCACTCATTGCATTTATCCTTCCCATCATTGGTATAATAGCTGCAATGATATTCAAGAAAAACAATTATATGCGTACATATAAAGCATGCAAAACAGGAGCATTGGCCGGATTTGCGGTTATCGGAGTATTGATACTTCTCTTCCTCCTGTTCTTACTCTTAGCGGTGATTTAATTGAGTAAATACGTTAACAGCAAAAACAGGTCCTATGGACCGAAAATTGAAAAGATCAGTTTATCGAAGGATAACGCCGGACAGAAATTATTTTTGGCCGGTGTTTTTCTCGTGATAGGTGTGATACTCATAGTGAGCGCGGTTTACAGATCAATCGGTGCAAAACCGGGGCTTATCGAAGTGGAGACATATTCATCCTACGGAAAGACCATAGCGGGAGACTTTGACTTTTATTACGAGCTTGGAAAGGGTGAGATGTCACCTTCCTCCGAAAAAAGAGAGCTTACAAATCTCTATTCAGAAGTCACAAATGAGCTTTACGAGGCATTTAACACATACGAGGAATCGGAGAAGTTTAACAATCTCTGCTACTTAAACAGTCATGTGAACACTCCCGTAAAGGTGCCTGAGAGCTTGTACAGAGCATTAAAAAAAGCAGCGGATACAGGCTTTGACTATATTTACATGGCGCCCATATACGAAAACTACAACGGGATATTCGGATGTGAGGATGATTACCAGACGGACAGCTTTAATCCTGAGACAAATCCCGATGTAAAAGCTGACTATGAAAATATATTACGATATGTAAATGACAGAGAAGCGGTGTATCTGGAGTTTATGGATGACGACACATTGATACTCCACGTATCCGATGAGTATCTGAAATTTGCAGACAGTGACGGTATCACAAAGTTCGTTGATTTTTATCTGTGGGAAAATGCTTTTGCAATGGATGAGATCGCTCTACGCCTTGAGGAAAAGGGCTTTAATGCAGGTTACATCGAAAGCTTTGACGGATTTATAAAGGTGTTGTCAGGATATGATAAGGACCTTACAGTATCTCTGTATGACAGAAATG
>JAGDCK010000275.1 GCA_017958585.1 Lachnospiraceae bacterium | reverse complement strand
GATCTCATCCCTTCCGACCTGGGTTATCTGAGCACCGGACTTTATCATCCCATTTACCAGTTCTTCATACATTTGTGGTGACACGAAGTCATCGCTGTCCACAAAGCCAAGGTACTTACCTGTTGCATTTTTAATGCCTAAGTTTCTGGCGGAGCTGGAACCTCCGTTGTCTTTGTGGAGGACTTTTATGGTCTTTTTATTTTCATTTTTATTTTCATCTTTATTTCCCAAAAAATCTTCCGAAAGCTTATCGCAAAGTTCCCCGCTTCCGTCAGTTGAGCCGTCATCCACCAGTATTATCTCTATGTTTTCATAGGTCTGATCCATGATGGACTTTACGCACCGCTCCAGGTAGTCCAGGGTGTTGTAAACCGGCACTATCACGGAGATTTTGGGTTTATCATTTGGGGTCGTTTCTTCGATCATTTTATCGAACCTTTTTTCGTTCATGTTAATCGTCCTCTCGGATCACCATTTTCTGACTCTCCTGCGCATTTTGGATTCGCTTATGACTTCCGCCTTTGAGCAGGGGCCATCGGGCGCAAATGTCATATCGCCGCTCATAAGTCTCACGAACTGTTTTGCGGCATATTCCGCATTCCATTTATCCGTTATGGTCCTGTAGGCTGCCTTTCCAAGTCTGGATCTCAAAGGCCTTGATGCCACGACTTTATCGAGTTTTTCATACAGGTCTTCCATGTTCTCTCTTCTGTAGAGGACGCCGTTAACACCATCCTCTATTAAGTATGGCGCAGCCCCCACTGCCACATCGGAAAAGCATACGCAGCCGCTGTTCATAGCTTCGTTTAATACTGCTCCCCATCCCTCTTTTCTGTCCGCGGTATGGATAAAGATATCCGACCGCTCCATGAGGCGGCGAACCTGTGAAGGAGGCAGTGCTCCCGTAAATTCTATATATTCTGACAGGCCTTCCTTTGCTGCTCTTTTTTTGGTCTCTTCCAAGAGTTCTCCCGTTCCCGTCATGATCATCCTAAATCTGACATTTTTACTCTTTAGATGATAGGCCACGGACAGGGCTGTCTCGGGGTGTTTCCAGTCTATGAATCTGGAGGCCCATAATATCTGTATGGTGCCTTCGGCATTTCCTTTTTTGTTATCTATGAGATTATCCACATCGTAGTGTTTTGTCTCGGGAAAATATCCCCACTTGTACATCTTTTTTCTGTAGGCTCTCACCAGATGAAAATCCGATGGGACGTATGCACCTGAGCAAAGGAGGTATACCGGCTTTGCAAAGTGTCTGGTGTGGTCGTGGAATTTCTTTTTTAAGCCCCTGGGGGATACGAATTTCCACTGTCCCTCCTTGTAGAGGCGCTCGCTGTATCTGAAGACTTTCTTTCCTTCGGCGATTCTGTCTGCTATATAGCTTTCATCCTCCACGCCTCCGAATATGACCCAGTCGGCCTCGGCGATAAGCTGCTTACATTTATCCGGCTGTTCATAATATTTTACAAGGTATGGATAGTCCAGGTTGTCATCCCAGCCAAGCTTCACCCTCTCCTCCTCCATTTTTTCTGTCTGGATGAAGGCGTAGCTTCCCGCCAATGCGTTAAAAAGCGCATTGCTCATGGGAATCTGGTGGTGATTCAGATAGTTGGATACGAATACAAGTTTCATTGTTTTCCCCTGTTTGTTATCTCCGTATATATCTCCATAAGTCTGTCGTAGTTTGCCTGCGGATCATGGTTTTTCCGGGCGTGAGAAATAGAATTTTCAGCCATTTTTTGAAGTTCTTCATCAGAGCTTTCAAATATTTTTTTCACTGCCCTCTCAAGGTTTCCTGATATCTCTTCAAGACTTAGATCATGCTCGCTTCCGCGGTAGAGGATTCCGTCTTTTCCCTCGTCAAATATTCCTCTTATTCCGCCAACGTCTGCTGCCACG
>JAGDCK010000029.1 GCA_017958585.1 Lachnospiraceae bacterium | reverse complement strand
ATTGATAGGGTTCACCTCCCTTATCCGCATTTTGTCTCACCCTTACCTCTGAACGAGCCTCATTTTGCGGATAAGATTGACAGGGTTCACCTCCCTTATCCGCATTTGAACTTATTAATGTATTTACAAGGGGAAGATTTATGAAAAAGTATTTTGATATTGAAAAGATAAGAGAAAACATTACATCCATCACAGATCCAACGGGAGTCAGGGCCTTCCTGATTGAAGGGAAAAGCAGAGCAGCCCTGGTGGATACCTGCTGCGGAATAGGAAATATAAAGGAACTCATGCAAACCCTGACGACTCTCCCTCTTACCGTTATATGTACCCACGGTCACGTGGATCACGCAGGGGGCGCCTACGGATTTGAAGATATTTATCTGAATGAAAAGGATTTTGAGGTGGTAAAGGGGCATACCACCATAGAAAAGAGAATGGGTTTTGGAAGGGACTGCGGTTTTGACTGCACGGAAGATGACATGATCCCCCAAAAAACAGATGTCTACAAGCCTCTAAAGGACGGAGATGTATTTGACCTTGGAGGTATCACTTTGGAGTGCATAGAAATGACGGGACACACTCCGGGCATGACTTCGATCCTCATTAGAGAGATAAAGACTCTCATATTGTCCGACGCCTGTAACCCGTTTACATATATGTTCCTGCCGGAGTCATCCTCCCTTGAAACTTTGAAGGCTTCCCTAAACAGGCTCTTGTCCGGTAAATACGATTTTGACACTGTCTGGATCTCCCATGGGGATTACCTGGTGCCCAAAACTGTCATAGATGATGTAATAGAATGCTGCGATGAGATACTTAACGGAACCGATGACAAGGTTCCCTTCGAATCCATGGGGCGTCTGGCATATGTGGCCCACCGCCAGGGAGAGAACGGTCGACTTGACGGAAAATGCGGAAACGTGGTCTATCCAAGAGATATAAAAAGAAATGCGGGATGATGCTATAATTCTTTTTTCATGCGGATATGTTCGGTTCCATTCAAAATCTCGGTTCCGGTCTCCTTAAATCCAAGTTTTGACAGGAGACGCAAAGAAGCCACGTTTTCTCTTATGACAAAGGCCTGAAGAGTTTTAAAGCCAAGTTCATCCCTGCCGTACTCGATTATCCTGCGGCAGACCTCAGTGGCAATGCCCTGTCGTTGCCACTTCTTTCCGATGACAAAACCAAGCTCCGGCTCCTCAAATCCTTCTCTGTTAGTGATCCCTGCTCTGCCTATGACTTCCCCTGAATCCTTGCTAAGAACAGTCCAGATCCCGTACTCGTAAAAGCTGTATACCTTTTCTCTGTAGTCCTTCGTATAGCTTATCTCCTGATCCCTGTCTGTAAATAGACCCTCCGTAAACTCTGTGATCTCAGGATCCTTATATATCTCATAAAAGCTGTCCACATCTTCTTCCGTGGTCTCCCTTATAATGCACCGGTCTGTCTCACATATAAACCAGGGCCTGCCTAAAAGTCTGTCGTGGATCCTCGAAAAATACCTTCTGTCAAACCCGTTTTCCAAAAGCCTACCAGATATTTTATCCTTTGAATACTGTAAAAAACCTGCCACTTCATTCTCCGGCTCATTATCTGTTACAAACACGAACCGAACCCCTTCAGGAGCTCTTCTTCCGTTTATTTCCCAGAAAAGCACCGGCTTTTCGTTTTCCAGTAAATATTTAGCTGCACTGTCAAGAGTAGTCACATAGAGATCTTCAAAATCTTCATGATCTTCACTGCTTACTTCCTGTTTTTCGTATTGATCTACCAAAGCATCGAAGTCCTCATCTGTAAGTATAAATATCACGTCTCTCATGCTTTTCCCTTTCCGCGCCGACACGTAAAACCTGTCCCTTTAATATTGCCTTTTTAGGCGAATTCAATTACTATATTAATGATTAATTGCAAAGAAAGGAAGTAAAAATATGGCACAGAATCCTATTGTTACTTTTACAATGGCAAACGGCGATTGTATTAAGGCTGAGCTCTATCCCGATGTAGCTCCCATAACCGTAAACAATTTTATAAGTCTCATCAATCACAATTTCTATGACGGACTCATTTTTCACAGAGTCATCAAAGGTTTCATGATCCAGGGCGGAGATCCCGAGGGAACAGGAATGGGTGGTCCCGGATATTCCATCAAGGGTGAGTTTTCACAGAACGGCTTTGAAAACAATCTGGCTCACACCGAGGGTGTATTGTCCATGGCCCGCTCCATGATGCCCAACTCTGCAGGAAGCCAGTTCTTCATCATGCACAAGACTTCTCCTCATCTCGACGGCGGATATGCAGCCTTCGGAAAAGTCATCGAGGGAATGGAAGTTGTGAACAAAATCGCTGAGACCAGGACCGATTATTCAGACCGTCCACTGGAAGATCAGGTAATGAAGACCGTTACAGTGGAAACTTTTGGTGTAGATTACCCTGAACCTGACCATTACAGATAAGATTTTGTGAATTTCTGCCGAAAATATGTGAATTTACGTTTTTGATTTGTTCTAAAAATGTGAAAATTCAAAAATTTTATTTGTTTAATTCAACAGACAATTCGTGTAATTTACATTCATTACATCATTCTTAAAATAAGATTTTGTAAATTAAAAGAACGCAGTAGTAATTTTTATACTACTGCGTTCATATTTTGTTAACAAATTGTTTAATGCAATTTCAAAATTTAAACATTGTTTGGACATTTCTTTTATTTATACTATGTTTATCAGATGAAGCAAAAGACATTTACAGTTATCCGATTTAATAAAATAACTTTTTCATAATAATGCCAAGGAACAAAAGTTCCTTGGCATCCTCCCTTTTTAAGGGTCTTTTTTTTATTATTCTTCAGAGCTTAAGAACTTCTCGATATTTACGATCGCTGTCTCCTCGTCCGCGCCCTCTGCGGTCACGGTAAGTTCTTCTCCGTTATCAAGTCCGAGACTCATCATACCCATGATACTCTTGGCATTTACCTTCTTGTCCCCTGATTCGATATAAATGGTGCTGTCGTACTTGCTTGCCTCCTGTACCAGCAAAGCAACAGGTCTTGCCTCAAGTCCGTGAGATAATTTGATCTGCACTCTCTTTGTTGTCATAGCTTTAACTTTCCTCCTACTTTAATTCCTTAACTTATCAGCGAATTCGCATATTTTTCTAAGTCTGTGATTGACTCCCGATTTTCCTACCGGTGGGTCCAAGTATTCCCCGAGCTCTTTTAAAGTAGCATCGGGATATTCAAGTCTTACTTCCGCAACATATCTCAGATTGTCGGGCAGATTATATATTCCGTAATGGTCCCGTATGTATTCGATATCGGCTCTCTGCTTCGATGAGGCGGTAACGGTCTTTGCCAGGTTGGCCGTCTCACAGTTCACTCTTCTGTTCACGGAATTGCTGATCCCTTTTAAGATCCTCACATTCACCAGATTCATCAGAGCCTTCGGCGCCTCGCAGACGTTTAACAGATCCACGATGCCCGAACCTTCTTTAATGTATACCACGAAATACTTCTTTCGTGCAACAATTTTTGCCTCGATGTCGAATCCACAAATCAAATCCTTTAATTGTTCTGCCAGTGCCTCGTCGGTACAGGCAAATTCGAGATGATATCCCTTTTCCGGGTCGCTTATGGAACCAACGCTCAGGAAAGCTCCTCTGATATATGCCCTCTTGCAGCATGAGTTTTTGATCAGCACACCGCTTACAGGCTTATCAAATTCTCCGACTCCCCTGACTATATCTCGATATTCGGCTTCTCCCAAAGAGTCGCCAACACCTATATTATATGTTTTCTTTAACAATGTAAAGCCTTTTGTCACAAGCCCCCTGTTTTCGGTCTGAAACCCAAGGGTAATATTTCCTTCGCTGTCTCTGCCCACCTGTCCGCAAAAATGAAGCATGGCGGAGAGCTCTGCCATCTGGCAATGTCTCGCAGCAGGCATATGTTCCAAAAGTTCTTCCTTTACTTCTCCGGAAAATGACATTTGTTTCTCCCTTTAGGCTTAGCGCCTGCGTCTGTCGCCGTCGATATCTCTGTGGAACAGCTTAATGCCGTACTGTCCCTGTCCGTTCAAACGCTCGTAAAGTTCATTCGCAAGGGTGACGCTTCTGTGCTGACCGCCTGTACAGCCTATGGCAATGACCAGCCTGTACTTTCCCTCTTTGACGTAGTTGGGGATCAAAAACCTGACCATGTCGGTCAGTTTCTCCATAAAAACTTCTGCCTCATCACAGTTCATGACAAAATCTCTCACGGGCTTGTCATTTCCGGTAAGGGGCTTTAGCTCGTCTATGTAATAGGGATTTGGCAGGAATCTCACATCAAAGACCATATCCGCATCCGACGGGATGCCGTATTTAAAACCAAAGGAGATCACGTTCACCATGAGGCTGTTGTATTCTTTGTTTTCCACAAAGATACCGTTTAGCTCTTCCTTCAGCTCTCTTGTCAAAAGATTTGAAGTATCGATGACGTAATCCGCTTCTTTTTTTATCTCCTCAAGGATCTCGCGCTCTTTGCTGACGCCATCCTCGATCCTGCCTTCAGGTGAGAGGGGATGGAATCTGCGGCTCTCCTTGTACCTCTTTATCAGGGATTCGTCATTGCAATCCATAAAGAGGATCTCCATCTCATATCCGCTTTTTTTGAGCTTTCTGAGAATCTGAGTTATCTCCAGAAAAGACTGGTCGGTTCTTACGTCGAGACCCAGAGCAACCTTGGTGATCTCGCTGTTTGGCTCAGCCAGCATCTCTACAAATTTCTCTATGAGGGATACGGGGAGATTGTCCACGCAGTAAAATCCAAAGTCCTCCAGCATTTTCTGAGCAGTGCTCTTGCCGCCTCCGCTCATGCCGGTTACAACAACCAATCTCATAAACCTGCCTTTTCCTTTCCCATGGCGGCTATAACCGCCTGTAATCTTTATTTCTCTGAAAAATCTCCCAGAAAGATCACTTCTCTCTCAAGGGAAACTCCGAATCTCTCTTTCACGGTTTCCTGCACCTTGCCGATGAGGCTTGCCACATCGGAAGCTGTTGCAGATCCGGTATTTATGATGAAGCCGCTGTGCTTTTCAGACACCTGGGCTCCGCCCACCTTAACGCCCTTTAAGCCTGCGTCCTCGATAAGTTTCCCCGCAAAATATCCCTCAGGTCTCTTGAATGTGGAGCCTGCACTTGGGTATTCAAGGGGCTGTTTTTCCCTTCTCCTTGCGTTAAAGTCATCCATTTTTGCCTTGATCTCCGCGGGGTCTCCCTTTTCGAGTTCGAAGGTAACGGATGTGACCGCAAACTTTCTGTTTTTGATGGTGCTGGTGCGGTATCCAAACTCCATGGTCTCGTTGTCAAGGACCATGACTTCACCGTTTTCGTCAAGGACTCTGACGCTTTTTACCACCTTGCTCATATCGCCGTCATACGCTCCCGCGTTCATCACAACGCCACCGCCCACGGTGCCGGGAATTCCCGCAGCAAACTCAAGTCCCGTAAGCCCAAGCTCATGAGCTTTCTTTGCGACTGCAACCAAGGGTGCCCCGGCCTGGGCCTCAATGGTGTTACCGCTTCCGTACACATTATTCATTTTTTTGCCGATGATTATGATGACGCCCTCATATCCTTTGTCGGACACCAATGTGTTGGTGCCGTTTCCCATGATGGCTGCCGGCAGCTCCAATTTTTTCAGATAATTTAAAAGCTTTGCCAGTTTTTCCTCATCGTCTATCTCTATCACACAATCAGCCGGTCCACCCACCTTGAAGGATGTGTGGGCCGACATCATTTCGTTTACATGTATATTCTCTTCAGAAACGAAGCCTTGAATCCCCCTCAAAACCGCTTCACTTACCATTTATCAGCCTACCTTTATCAGTTTAAAATAAGTCCCGCAGAACCGTAGATACCTGCATCATTACCAAGAGTAGCAAGAGCAAACTCTGTGTTTCTGCAAGCAGCAAATGCATATTTTTGGAAAGCGGGCCTGATATAATCAAAGAGCACGTTTCCTGCCTTTGACACGCCGCCTCCGATAACGAAGATCTCAGGATCAACCACTGCAGCGATGATTGCAAGGCCTTTTCCGAGGTACTCGCCAAACTGCTGTGCAACTTCGATCGCAAGCTCGTCACCTGCTTTTACAGCATCAAAAACTGTCTTTGCACTTACTTCGCCATTTCTAAGTACAGAGGGCTTGTCATCCTTTGCAAGTCTTCTGTTTGCAAGTCTGGTTATTCCTGTTGCGGATGTATACTGCTCGAGGCATCCGTGGTTCTTGCAGCCGCAGGCATCGGTCTCGTCATCCTCTATGTGCATATGGCCTATCTCTCCACCTGCTCCGTTTGTACCAACGAGAAGCTTTCCGTCGATTACGATTCCGCCGCCCACACCTGTTCCAAGAGTTACAGCAACGATTGACTTGTGGCCTTTTCCGCCACCCTGCCACATCTCACCGTATGCAGCAACATTTGCGTCATTTCCTGCCACGATGGGAAGGTCGATATATTTTCCGAGTTCCTCGGGAATGCTGAAATTACCCCAGCCGATGTTAACTGCGCCGTTTACCAGAAATCACTCTGTGTTGATGGCACCGGGAACGCCGATTCCGATTCCCTCCACGTTTTCCTTTGCGATATCCTTTTCGTCAAGCTTTGCAAGGATAGCCTTTGCAATGTCGGGAAGGACGTTCTTTCCTCCGTCGGTTTTATCGGTCACGATCTCCCATTTGTCGATCACATTTCCCTCTCTGTCAAAAAGACCGAGCTTTACTGTGGTGCCGCCTACATCAACACCGAATGCATACTTCTTCATAATTCCTAATTCTCCTCTTCTTCCTCTTCTCTTCGCTTTGCGATAGAATTTTGTACCCTTGAATATAATTCCTTTGCGGCATCATATCCCATCTTCTTCTGACGATGGTTAACGGCCGCCGATTCACAGATGATAGCCAGGCTTCGGCCGGGACGGATGGGAATATTGTGGCATACAAGCTTGTTGCCGAGATACTCCGTATAACTGTCCTCCATTCCCAGACGGTCATAGTCCTTGTTTTTGTTCCACTCCTCAAGGTTGATGACCAGATCAACGGTCTGAGAATCCTTGACTGATGATGCACCGAAAAGCGCCTTTACATCCACGATACCGATACCTCTAAGCTCGATAAAGTGCTTTATCATCTCCGGTGCGGTTCCCACAAGAGTGTCATCACTTACTTTTCTCAAAATGACAGCATCGTCAGAAACAAGTCTGTGGCCTCTCTTTATAAGCTCCAGCGCAGCCTCTGACTTACCGATTCCGCTCTCGCCGGTGATCATAACACCCTCACCGTAGATATCCATCAAAACTCCGTGAACGGAAATGCTGGGTGCCAGCTGCACATTCAGCCATCTGATGATCTCCGCCATAAAGTTTGAAGTGGCTTTTTTTGTGGAAAGCACGGGAATGTTGTGAGCTTTTGCGCATTCTATGAAAATATCGTCGGGTTTTAAGTCCCTGCAGAACACAAAGCCCGGTACCTCATAGGACATCAGCTCATTGTATATTTTTTTCTTTGTATCATCGGACATGGTCTTCATATATGAATATTCCACGTTTCCGATGGCCTGAATACGTGTGGAATCAAAATCTGAAAAGAATCCCGTCATCTGCAGCGCCGGACGGTTTACATCCGACTGGGAGATCTTCTTTTTTCTGATGTCGATCTCAGGAGTGAGATTCTCCAATTGCATTTTTTCTATGATACTTGAAAGACTTACTGTTGCCATAATCCCTCCAATCCGTGGTATCCCACATTTAAATTAGATTTTATCACATGCGTCATTCATTTGGAAGAGAAGAAAAAAAATTGACCACCTCTTCAGCGGCTCTTCTGTTAAATTCGGGAATTGCCTCTATCTCTTCCACTCCGGCGCTCTTGATCTCATCGATCGATCTGAAGGTCCTCATGAGGGCCTTTCTTCTGGCGGCACCCACTCCCGGTATGTCATCAAGCACCGATTTTACCTGGACCTTACTCCTAAGTGACCTGTGGTATTCGATGGCAAATCTGTGGGCCTCGTCCTGAATTCTGGTGATAAGCTTGAAGCCTTCGGAATGAGTGTCTATAGGAAGCTCCACATTGTTAAAATAAAGGCCCCTCGTCCTGTGATTGTCATCCTTTACCATGCCGCAGACGGGAATGTTTATATGAAGCTCATCCAGGACCTGTAGGGCGATATTTACCTGACCTCTGCCTCCGTCCATCAGCAGCAGATCCGGAAACTTCGTAAAGCTTCCAAACTCTCTGTCCAGATCCTTTTCCTCAAGGGCTCTGCTCTCCTCAAGTCCGTGGGTGAAACGTCTGGTAAGCACCTCTCTCATGCAGGCGTAGTCATCAGGCCCCGCAACGGTTTTTATCTTGAATTTCCTGTAATCGCTTTTTTTGGGCTTTCCTTTTTCAAAAACCACCATGGATCCCACGTTTTCAAAGCCGTTGGTGTTTGATATATCAAAGGCTTCCATTCTCTCGGCCCTGTCAAGTCCAAGGATCTGTGCGATCTCCTTTACGGCACCTATTGTCCTGCCCTCCTCGCGCTTAAGCTTTTCTCTGTCCTGGGACAGGACAAGCTTTGCGTTTTGAGCTGCCAGCTCCACCAGTTTCTCCTTCTGACCCACCTTTGGCACTCTGATATAGAGTTTCGACCCCTTCTTTTGAGACAGCCACTGTTCCAAAAGCTCCGCCTCGGGAAGGTCGTACTGCACCATAAGTTCCTTTGGCAAAAACGGGGTTCCTGCGTAAAACTGCTTTATGAATTCCTGCAAAATATCGGGCTTTGGAACATCCGACACATGTGTCATGTAGTAATGTTCTCTGCCGATAAGCTTTCCGTCCCTCACAAAGAACACCTGCACCACAGCTTCATCCTCATCCCTGTACAGAGCGACGATATCCTTGTCCTCCCCGGAGGAATCGGTGATCTTTTGCTTTTGAGCCACGCTTTTTACACTGGCGATCAGATCCCTGTAGCCTGCTGCCTCCTCAAACTCCATGGCCATGGCTGCTGCGTTCATCTTTTCCTCAAGGCTTACTATGATGGGCTTGTAATCGCCGTTTAGAAACTCCAT
>JAGDCK010000274.1 GCA_017958585.1 Lachnospiraceae bacterium | reverse complement strand
CATCTCAGAGCTTACTTCCTGAAGATTTTTAATGTTCTTGTTGATTCTGTCCATACTGATGGCCGAGATCACAGTGGTAACAGCCATTATGGCAGCCACGATCACAACAGGTACGATGACTCTGATATACAGTCCGTTTATCACTTTTACCTTCGTGAAGTTCTCCAGATCAGTACTTTTTTTCGCCTTAGTTTTCATGTAGTAGTCCTCCTTGCAAGTAAATCAAAATTCACAACGAATTTATACTGATTATATTACATTTTTGTAAGATTCGTCAAATTATTTAGTGACTATTTTCAGATTTTTGGCAAAAATTTAGGACGCGAATTACAATTCGCGCCCTATTTAAACAATTCCTTTTTTAAGTTAATCAATTGATCATATTTGGATAAATCGGTAAAACCGGTTTTTCCGGATGATCACAAACCTTATCACAAGCTTTATTACAGTCCGGCATAACCTTTGAACATGTCGCCTCGCTGCTCGAAGTTCTTGAAATAGCCGTAGGATGCCGAAGCCGGTGAGAGAACAACTGCCTGTCCGGGTTTTGCCCATTTCTTTGCAAGTTCCACCGCATCCTTTAACTCGGGAGCATAGGCACAGTTCATGATATCCTTTACCTCCTCGTAGATCCTCTTTCCGGAATCGTAGGAGAAGATATAATTTACGCCGTCATCTTCGGTGTCCCTGATAAATTTAACCAAAGCATCGTAATTGATACCTCTGTCCATGCCGCCTACCAGGACGCATCCCACATTCTCGATACCCTTAACCGCACCGATGGTAGCACCGGGAATGGTGGAGATTGAATCATCATAGAATCTGACTCCGTCCACCTCACCCAAACACTGCAGTCTGTGGGGAAGTGCCGTGAACTCTGCGATGGCATCCCTGACTTTCTGAGGGTCACATCCATATACAGCAGTTGCAATGTCATATACAAACTGGGCGTTAAATCTGTTGTGCTCGCCCAATAATTTCATTTCAAAATAGTGAGGGTCTGAGTATTTGATCTCATGAACCTTTGCCTTTGTAGGTATCTCGGGCACATTGTCGCCCTTGAAGAAAAAGTCTTCCTCCGTCTGATAGGTGGTCACATGACTCTTTGCCTCAAAGTATTTGTCCATGGTCTTGTAGTAATCGAGGTGCTCCTCATACAAATTGAGAAATACCGCAACGTGGGGAGACACTTTTGTGTGCTTTAACTGATGGCAGCTCATCTCAAAAACCACGATGGTGTCATCATCGATCTCCTCAAAATAATCCAGACAGGGTTCTCCGATATTTCCAAGAAGGACCACATGTTTGCCCGAACATTTGTCAAGCACATGGAACAAAAGAGATGAAGTGGTGCTCTTTCCCTTGGTGCCGGTGATTCCTATGGTCTTGTCCCTGAAGGACTCCAGAAAGAGTTCTGTCTGTGAAGTATATTTGGGGTCATCGCCGTCCATGATGATCCCGGGACTCTTTATGATCAGATCATAATCGTCCTCGTTAAACTCTTCTCTCTTTCCTTCGAAAACCGTCACCTTGGCATCCTTGCAATGTCTTGCCAGAAAATGCTTTGTTGACTGGCCCTCACGGCCGTAACCCCAGATCAAAATCTTTTTCCTGTTAAGCTCTTCAAAATTAATCATGCCCCATACATCCTTTCAATTTGTTATGAAGGTTATCCTGTACGCTACTCTCCGATGATTTTACGCATCACCTCCCGTTTACGGTCTTTTAATGTAAAAACCGTCAAACAACCCCTGCACATGACTATAAATATTTCTTCTTTGCGTTGAGCACAGGCTCGCTGGTAAGGTTTACACCGAGTTTCTTGAAGGTCTTTATGTCAACCTCTGACAAGAGCACGGAGGTGTGAACCTGGCATCCCTTAAGCTTGGGAAGCTGTTCCAGAGCGATCCTTGCATTTTCGTCATCATTTACACACATTGAGAGGGCTATGAGCACCTCATCGGTGTGAAGTCTGGGATTTGCACTTCCCAGGTATTCTGTCTTTAATTTCTGGATGGGCTCCAGTGCCTCATGGGAGATAATATGTATCTCGTGCTTGATGCCGCCCAGATATTTAAGGGCATTTACAAGCAGTGCCGCGCTGGCTCCGAGAAGGTCTGAAGTCTTTGAGGTGATGATGGTACCGTCCTCAAGCTCGATGGCAGCCGAATCCGTTCCGCTCTCCTCGGCTCTCTTTTTGCAGGCAACAGTAACTTTTCTGTCGTCGGTTGTGACTTTAGCCTGCTTCATCAAAAGCTCGATCTTGTAAGCCTCTGTCTCGTTTGCTTTTCCGAGCACAAGTCTGTCGATGGCAGAATAGTAACGACGAATGATCTCCTGCATTGATGCCTCGCAGCATGCCTCATCGTCAACTATGCAGTTTCCTGCCATGTTTACACCCATATCGGTGGGTGACTTATAAGGATTTTCTCCATAGATTCCCTCAAAAATAGCATTGAGAACGGGGAAGATCTCGATATCTCTGTTGTAATTTACAGTGGTCTCACCGTAGGCTTCCAGGTGGAATGGATCGATCATGTTTACATCGTTAAGATCCGCAGTTGCCGCCTCATAAGCCAGGTTTACGGGATGTTTTAAGGGAATATTCCAGATGGGGAAGGTCTCGTATTTTGCGTATCCTGCCTTGATACCCCTCTTGTTTTCATGATAAAGCTGTGAAAGACATGTGGCCATCTTTCCGCTTCCGGGTCCGGGTGCGGTCACAACCACCAAGGGTCTTGTGGTCTCGATATAATCGTTTTTGCCATATCCCTCATCGCTGACGATAAGGGGAACGTTTGAGGGATATCCCTCAATATTGTAATGGATATAAACCTTGATATTTTTCTTTTCAAGCTTTGCCTTGAAAGCATCGGCACCGGGCTGACCTGAATAATGAGTCACCACCACGCTGCCCACATATAATCCTCTTGATTCAAATTCGCTCTTAAGTCTGAGAACATCCTCATCGTAAGTGATCCCAAGGTCGCCTCTCATCTTGTTGCGCACGATATCAAGAGCGCTGATAACTATAACGATTTCTGCCTTGTCAGCCAGTTTCATGAGCATCCTGAGCTTTGAATCAGGCTGAAATCCGGGGAGCACTCTGGATGCATGATAATCGTCAAAAAGCTTTCCGCCAAACTCCAGATAGAGCTTGTCGCCAAACTTTCCGATCCTCTCCATGATATGCTCTGATTGCATCTTTAAATACTTTTCGTTGTCAAATCCGATTCTCATATTTTTCCTTGTCCGTTTTTCTATTGATTTACAATTACATTATATATCTGATTTACCCCCAAATTCAACCCCGACAAAGCATTGGCACAGTTTTATTCATACACAAAAAAAGTGGAAGAAATTTATTCTTCCACTTGAAAAAATCTGAAATTTTACTGTTTTCCGATAATATTTGAGAGATTATTAAGGATGCTCTCAGCCACATCGGGTTTGTTCATGGAATACACATGAACAGCCTTAATTCCGTTGGCATATAGGTCGATGATCTGGTCCGTGGCATAGGCTATACCTGCCTGCTTCATCGCTTCGGGATCATCTCCGAACTTGTCCACAAGGCTCTTAAAACGCCTTGGCATGAAGGAACCGGAGAGCTTGATGGCCCTGTCCACCTGATTGGCGTTGGTGATGGGCATGATTCCCGGAAGCACCGGCACCGTGATGCCTGCCTCTCTTATCTTATACAAAAAATTAAAGAACAGATCGTTGTCAAATACCATCTGGGTGGTCAAAAACTCGCATCCCGCATCAACTTTTTCCTTCAGATATTTGATGTCCTCTCGCTGATTTACGCTCTCGGGATGAACCTCGGGATAGCAGGCTCCGCCGATACAAAAATCAGCTCCGCTGTTTTTTAAGTCCCTTACAAGCTCCACCGCATGTCTGTAATCCCATGTGCTTCTGTCAGAGTTTTCAAGCTCAGGAGTCAGGTCTCCGCGAAGAGCCATGACATTTTCTATGCCTGCTGCCTTCATGTCCGCGATCCTGGCCTTAACTGTCTCCTTGTTTGAGGAAACACAGGTAAGATGGGCCAGCATGGGTGTGTTATATTCTTTCTCAAGATTTTTTGCAATATCAAGGGTATATTTGCTGGTACCGCCGCCTGCTCCGTAGGTCACGCTCATAAATGAGGGCTTTAAGGCCGCGATCTTCTCAGTTGCAGCCTTTACGGACTCGAATTTCGAATCCGTCTTTGGCGGAAATACCTCAAAGGATAATCCCAGTCTGTCCTGTTTTAATATCTCTGTGATCTTCATATTTATTCTCCCAAAAGACCATCCTGTTCCATTACCATCTTCATGGTGGAAATATCAGATGATATATCCCATGCCACGGTGTCGAACATGTCATCGTAGGCTTTTTTATATGCCTCATTGATGACATCGATGGCGGTCTCTATCTCTTTTTTTGTATTTTCCACGTTAGCGCTTCCAAAGGAAGGACCCTCGTCAAATTCCACATAAGTGTTTAACAGTTTCACTGTGGTGGGCAGATAATAGTTCATGAATTTTCTGAGTTCATTTATCCTTGCAGGCTCTGCCTTCACCTTGTCAAAGATCCTGGTGACGATGTACTCCATGTCCCTTAACTTTTCGGCCATGGCCTCATTTTTTACCTGCTCGCCGCACCTCTTTATCTGAGCCGCATACTCTGCGCCCTCTCTGAAAAACCTGTCGGTCTCAGTCTCGTTTTCCAGCTTTTCCTGCAGTTTTTCGGCCTCTATCTTGTTCTTTTCGGAAAGAAGATACGCATCATAAACCTCGTCGCTGGTGATCAGGGTTTTCTCATCCTTGTCCAGATGCCCCTGCAAAAAGTATCTGTGGCCGATCATATATCGCAGTTCTCTTTTTAATTTTCTGGTGCTTATTCCGAATTTTTTTGAAAAAGCGGCAATGTCAAGGTACTGCCTCTCTCCCAGCGCTTTTTTTATGGAATTGTAAAGCCTGTCCTTTCCCAAAAACTTAAGGCCCGAAGCTAAAGGCAAAAGCGAAAAAAGGGTGAGCGCGGAAAATACGATCCCGCACACCAAAGCCTCCGCCCCGTATCCTGAAACCGCAAGGGGAATGGAAATGGAAGTATCCAAAATTCCAAAAAGCCCGGTAAAAAAACCGCCGATTGAAGTGAGCAGTATCCCCTTTATCTTTTCAGGGCTTCTCCTGGGGTAGAGGGCGGGAAGATCATTTCCCGGAACCCTTAACTCAGTTCCCGGTTTTTTATTGATCTCGCGATAATTGATCTGACTTTTCCCGGGAATATTTATATTAACACTTGTTTTAATACCGCTGTTAATGGATGATCTCACATCATCCAGAGTATCAGCAACCGCGCCGGTTACCAGGTCACTTATGGCCTTTCCGAAACCGTCAAAATTACCGCTTCGAAGTGCGTTTGACGTCTTGTCTGCGATCTCCTCTGCAGTTTTCTGCCATGTATCAACACCCATATCAGTCTCCACATTTTTTATAAAAAATCTACAGCATCTCCGCCATGTCCAGAATGAGTTTCTCTGTCTTCTCCCATCCAAGGCAGGCATCGGTGATTGACTTACCGTAGCAGCCACCGTTTACAGGCTGATTTCCGTCCTCAAGGTAGCTTTCTACCATGAATCCCTTAACCAGTCTTCCCACTCTCTCATTGTATCTTCTGAACCTGAGCACCTCGTCTATGATCCTGGGCTGCTCAAAGGGATTTTTTCCCGAATTTGCGTGATTTGTATCGATTATGACCGCGGGATTTTGAAGTTCCCTCTTATCATACTCATCGCATAGTCTCACGATGTCTTCGTAGTGATAGTTGGGCATGCTCTGTCCGTGTTTGTTGTTGTATCCGCGAAGGATGGCATGTGTATAGGGATTTCCGGTGGAATGCACTTCCCAGCCCCTGTAAATAAAGGTGTGTGGATGCTGCGCCGCATAGATTGCATTCATCATAACGGAATAGTCGCCACTGGTGGGATTTTTCATTCCCACAGGCACCGAAACACCGCTGCACACCAGTCTGTGCTGTTGATTTTCCACACTTCTTGCTCCCACTGCAACATACGAGAGAAGGTCGTCCAGATATTTGTAATTCTCAGGATAAAGCATCTCGTCAGCACAGGAAAATCCGGTCTGCTCCACAGTGTCCATGTGAAGCTTTCTGGTGGCAACAATACCCTTCACGAGGTCCGGAGCCTCGTTGGGATCCGGCTGGTGAAGCATTCCCTTGTAGCCCTCACCCGTGGTACGGGGTTTGTTGGTATATATCCTGGGTACGATCATGATCTTGTCCTTCACGTGATCATTAAGTTTCTGAAGGCGGGTCATGTAATCGATAACGCTTTCCTCATTGTCTGCGGAGCAGGGTCCGATAATGAGAAGTATACGATCGTCCTTACCCTCAAAGATCATGCGTATATCCGCATTTCTCCTCTGTATATTCTCCGTAACCTTTGCTGAGATGGGATGCATCTCCTTTATCTCCACCGGTTGCTGAAGCGTCTTTATAAATTCCATATTCATTTTTTATTGCCCCTATCTGTAATTATTTGTACTTGAATCATTCTCCCAACAATCATCCGAATGATTACCATCAGAAGCGGGTCCTGTCTGCAGGGCGCCAGTCGCTCAAACAGTCCTCGCCGCTTCGCGTCTGCGGAACTCGCTTGGTGGCATCCCTACAGCCTCCCGCTTCTTTTTTTGAAAATTATCGCTCTGATAAGTAAAGAGGGAAGAGCTGGATCTTGGCGCCCTGCAGACGGGGCCCGCTTTCCCCTTGACATTAATAATCCCGAACAAAAAAGTCGATTCACTAAATCTTTGCATCCTGCGAAAAGCTTCCCATAACTTTAACGGTCTCGCAATGCTTTTCCATGGCAGTTATCATACGCAAGAACCTGTCGGAATCGGTCTCTCCCTCGGCCTCTATATAAAAATAATATCTGAATTTTTCATTTTTGAGCGGTCTGCTTCTGATGACCTTCATGTTGAAGCCTTCGTCCCCAAGAGCCTTAATGGCATTTACCAAAGCTCCGGCCTCATCCTTAACCGTAAACATCAGAACAAACGCATCAGCTTCTTCGGATGGCAGCTTTTCGTTTTTTGAAAGAACGGCAAATCTGGTAAAGTTGAAATTGCTTTCGTTAATATTCTCCCTGAGTACCTCTAGGCCGTAGAGTTTTGCGGTCTCAAGGCTTGCGATGGCGGCAACGGTCCTGTCCTTTTTTTCTGCCACATGCTTTGCGGCAAGGGCAGTGTTTGCGCCCTCGATCTTTGCAAATTTATGCTCAGCGATATAGTTTTTGCACTGTTCAAGTGCCTGAGGATGACTTATGACACTTTTTATGTCGCTTATGAGACTCCCCGGAACTCCCAATAGATTTTGTGAAACAAACAGCGGAAATATACCGTTTATAAAAAGTTCTCCGCCAAACATTATGTCTGTCACGCTTCCGACTTCCCCCGCATAGCTGTTTTCTATGGGAAGAACACAGAAATCGCACTTGCCTTCACAGACTGACCTGTAACAGTCCATAAAATCGGAAAAGGGTACCAACTCGCAATCGGGAAATATCCTTCCCGCCGCAATATGGGCAAAGGCTCCCTCAATTCCGCAATAAGCTATCTTTTTTCCGGTTTCATTCATAAGCAGGCCTTTCAAATGCAAATTATTTTTTTATTGAACATTCTCGATAAGTTTATGTAATATCTTGTACAGGCATTCCGCGTCATCCTTGCTGAGTTTTACGCAGCCTTCCATTTTTCCCGGTATCTCCATTGCCTTATCTGCAAGTTCCAATCCCTTGGGTGTGATATTTACGATGAGATTTCTCTCGTCTTCCTTTGAGCGGGTTCTGGTGATAAGTCCCTTGTCCTCAAGTTTTTTTAACAATGGCGTCAGGGTACCACTATCCAAAAACAATATCTCTCCAAGTTCCTTTACATTGCAGGTCTTGTGCTCCCACATTGCCATCATGGTGATGTACTGTGTGTATGTAAGATCCAGCTCATCCAAAAAGGGCTTGTATAGTCTTACCACTTCCTTTGCACTTACATAAAGTGGAAAGCATAATTGATTTTTGAGTTTTAAAATATCATATTTATCGGACATCTTTTATCCTCCGTAACCATTTGATGATATTTAATTTAACACAATTTAATTGTTCTTTCAAGATGGTTCCTAATCGCTTATTTTAATATATTCCCGCAGACAAAACAATACCCCGAACACAGAAATGTTCGGGGTATATTTAACCACTTTATTGATTTAATTTAATCTAAATGTCTGAATAGCCACTTCAAGCTGTTCCATTCTGTCATGAAGCTTTGTTGTCTCCTGACGCAGATACTCCGCTGCCTCCTGCTGTTTCTCGAGGTAGTTGTTAACCTCTCTTGTTGCAGCCACGGTGTTCTCGGAGGAGTCACCGATCTTCTGGATAGCCTTACGTGTATTGTGTCTGAGTTCGTTCATGCCCTGAACATCCGTTGACAGGCTCTTCATGCTCTCAAGGATCATCTCTGTGGAATCATACATCTTGTTGAATACATCTATGGTCATGGATGCTGACTTCATCTGATTTCCGGAGATGGTATCGGCTTCCTTAACCTTGTTAAGAGCACTCTGTGAGTATGCCGTGATCTCCTGGATGATTCCCTGGATCTGTGTAGCTGTAGCTGCGGATGAATCCGCAAGTTTTCTGATCTCCTCAGCAACTACCGAGAATCCTCTTCCCTGCTCTCCCGCACGGGCTGCCTCGATGGAAGCATTCAGTGAAAGAAGATTTGTCTGGGAAGCGATCTCCTGGATATCCGTTACGAAATCCTCAATGGCTTCAAGCTTGTCTGTAAGTTTTACAACCTTGTCCTGAACTTCCTTGGTTGCTTCTGCGGTCTGACCTGACTGATCTACCATGTCCTTTACGACCTTCATGCTGTCGTCGATCATGTCACGGGAGCCTGTAACTTCATCCATGGTGGTGAAGATATTGCTGCTGATACTCTTTATCTGTCCGGAGAGTTCCTCCATCTGATCGTTTGCAGATGAGATCTCACCGTTCTGATTTGCTATGATTCCATTGATCTCCTGCATCTGGGCACTAACGTTCATGATCATATCGGAGAGTTCCGAAGTGGATTCTGTTACACGGTTTCCACTCCTGATAACGGCATCCTTACTGTCGATAACCGTTCCCACCAGATCCCTGAACTTGCCTACCGCATTGTACAGTGCGGACTGGAGTCTTCCGAACTCATTCCTTGCGATCGCCTTGCCATCACCGGTTTCAGTGAGATCACCGTCGGATACCTTCATGAGCTGTTTAACACTCTTTCCGATATTGGTACTGATGGCAACTATGATTACAAGACCTATAAATGCTGCGATTATTACCGCGATGACAACAAGTAAAAATGTGAGGTTTCTGATACTGTCGCTGGCCTTTGTGATAAATGATCTGGGAACCATGGCAACAAGTTTTGAACCGTTCACTGTACTGTTTGACTGAACATAATAATAGCTCTTTCCCTTGAACTTGATATATTCGGCAATGGTATTATTGCTGTCATCATAGGACTCTTCAGTCTCTTCAATAGTTATTCCAAGATCCGCAAAGGCTATGTCGTCCTTGTTGCAAAGCTCTGCTCCGTCCGGTGTGATAAACCAGATATATGCCTCTTCACCAAGGTCAACCGAATCGATAAGATCCTGTATATATGACTTCTGTACATCAAACAGGATGAGACCTTTGAGTTTTCCGAGAGCCACAACCTTTGATGCAAACATTACATAGTCTTCATAGAAATCCACACCGCTCTTTTTGTATCCGGCATACAGGCTGTCCAGATAATCGTGGGTGGTACCCCAATAGAGCTGCTTTTCGTCAAACAGATATCCGTCCGGGGATTCCTGAAGTTCCTCTGAAAGTCCCTCCCAGCCGGAGATACCGGAGAAGTTTCTGGTACTCAGGTTGTTGGTGGCACTTACGGAGAACAGGTCGATATTAAAGATCATATCCGAGTTGTTCTGTTTAACTGTGATAGTGGATGACAAAACATCTGTGGCATCCTGTCCCTTTACGGTATCTTTTACGAAACCGCCGAGAAGATATGATTTAAGGTCATTGTTAAGTGACAGCTCCATGACACTGCTCTTGATACCTTCAAAACCTGTATCAATGGTGGCCATGGTCATATCAACCGTTGATACGGATGACTGCTCATAAATATCCCTTAGTCCCTTGGACGCACGGTTAGCCGCCATAGTTCCGACCAAAACCACGAACAGGATGGGAAGCACGAAGCCGATCACCAGCTGGATCCTGATGGAGAAACCGAATCCTCCGCCGTTTTTTCCCGAAAGTCCGCGTTTTATAAGTTCCTTTACGGACTGAACACTAAACTCAAATTTCTCGCCTTCTTTTTTAGCTTTCTTTTCCTTTGGCGCCTTTGGAGTTTTAGGTTCCTTCGCCTTTTTTTCTTTCTTTTCCTTGGGCGCTTTCGCAGGTTTCTTTTCCTTTGGCTTCTTTTCCTTTTTGCCCTTTTTATCCTTTTCTGCAACCTCCCGCACACTCTCGGCCGCTGTTGCAGCTTCCTCATGAACTTCATCAGCCACAGGCTCTGTGACATTTTCTGCCACTTCCTCCGGGCT
>JAGDCK010000273.1 GCA_017958585.1 Lachnospiraceae bacterium | reverse complement strand
TTTACTTTATAGGAAATTCCTCCGAATTTCCTATAAAGTAAAAAGCGCTCCGCTAAGGATGCGCACTCGCGCGAGAAGAAGATTGTTGCTAAAGCAACACGCGCTCGGCGCGTAGAATCTCGCAAGCGAGATTCTTTTTTAATACCCGTATGTCTATCCCACAAAGGTTATGTTATAATCATCTTAAATGAGTAAATAAAAAATGACCCCCACCGGCTTTAAATAAGCCGGATAAAGTCATGCAAAAATGAATGGAGAAAACTGATGTTTATAATAGCTGGACTTGGAAATCCCGGCAGAGAATATGCGGGAACAAGACACAATATAGGATTTGAGACAATTGACTATATCGCACAGAAAGCAGGCATAGACGTAATAGAAAAAAAGCACAAGGCCATAATCGGAAAAGGCTATATAGACGGACAGAAAGTGATCCTGGCAAAGCCCCAGACCTATATGAACTTAAGCGGCGAGAGCCTGAGGGAACTGGTAGATTATTATAAATGTGACCACGAGACGGAAGTCATTGTGATCCATGATGATATAGCGCTGGATGCCGGAAACTTAAGGATCAGAAAAAAAGGAAGCGCCGGCAGCCACAATGGACTTAAGAGCATAATCAATCATTTCGGAAATGACACCTTCGTCAGGATCAAGATGGGCGTGGGTGACAAGAGAGGAAACGGAGATCTGGCAAAATACGTGCTTGGTCATTTCGACGCTGCGGACAAAGAAAAACTTGAGGAGACAAAGGCATGTGCCTACGAGGCCGTGAAGCTTATCATGGCCGGGGAAGTGGACAAGGCCATGAATCTGTACAACAAAAAGAACACCGAGCAAAAATGAAAATGAGGTAACTTATGCAGGCATTGTTGACGCCACTGAATGAACTGGAAGGCTTTTCCGAAACCATTGATGCCTTAAAGCACGGAAAGACACCGGTTCAGCTTTCGGGATGCGTGGATTCCCAAAAACTTCATATGATATATGGACTGAGCCTGGGATATAAGTTCAAAGTGATAGTTACCTACAGCGATATCAGGGCAAAGGAGATATTTGAGGAATACAAATTTTACGACAGGAATGTCACTTTATTCCCCGCAAAGGATCTTATCTTTTTTGAGGCTGACATACACGGAAACCAGCTTACAAGTGAGCGTATCAAGACCTTGAGGCGCCTCATGGAAAATAAGCCCACCACCATTGTGACGACTTTTGCTGCTCTTATGTCAAAACAGGTTTTGTGGGACAGAGAAAAAGATGTGATCGAGATCGCAAGAGGGGATGAGGTGGATGAGCGCAAACTCGCAGCCCGCCTTGTGGACATGGGATACGAAAAAGCATTCCAGGTTGAAAGCCCCGGACAGTTTTCGGTAAGAGGCGGTATAGTGGATATCTTTGACCTGACGGAGACAAACCCCTACAGAATAGAGCTGTGGGGAGATGAGGTGGATTCCGTCAGAAGTTTTGATGTGCTCAGCCAGAGGTCCATAGAAAAACTTGAGAGCATTCAGGTTTATCCCGCCACAGAGTTTGTCCTTGAGAGAAGTCAGATAGAAAAAGGCCTTGAAAAGATAAAGGAAGAGGCAAAGGTTCAGAGAGAAAAATTAAGGGATCTTTTTAAAACAGAGGAAGCCCACAGGATCGACAAAGCCGTAAATTCCCTCTCTGAGGAACTTTTGGAGTTTAAGAGCAAGGTAAATCTTGAAAGCTATATAGATTATTTTTATGACAAAACTGTCGCTTTGCCTGATCTTTTAAGGGAGATTTCGGGGAAAGATGCGGAGAAGCTCATATTTTTCATGGATGAGCCCTTAAGGATAAGAGAGGAAGCCGAGGCAGTATTTCTGGAATTTTCCGAGAGCATGAAAAACCGTGTGGAAAAGGGATACATTCTGCCCGGACAGATGGGGATATTGTACTCCGGAGAGCAGGTTGCCGCATCGGTTTTGAAAACTCCCCTTGTGACACTTTCCACCATGGACAGCTTAAAGAACGGATATTTTAAGCCTGAGACAAAGGAGAGCATCAGTGCGAGAAATATCGCTCCATACAACAATTCCTTTGAGAGTCTGTGCAGGGATCTGAAAAATTACAAGAAAAACAATTACAGAGTGATCCTTTTGTCGGGATCCCGAACGAGAGCTGCCCGTCTTGCCGGGGATCTGAGGGACGAGGGCATAACTGCAGTCTTTTCGGATGACCCCATGAGAACGGTAAGCGAGGGCGAGGTGCTTGTGGCTTACGGTTTTGTGGGCAGAGGATTCGAATACCCCATGATCAAGTTTGTGGTCATGACGGAGACCGATATTTTCGGCGCAAGGAAAAAGAAAAAGAAGAAAAAATTCAACCAGGGAACCAAGATATCAAGCTTTGACGAGTTAAAGGTGGGAGACTATGTGGTGCATGAAAGCCACGGTCTTGGAATCTACCGCGGTATCGAGAAGGTTGAAGTTGAAAAGGTTGTAAAAGATTATATAAAGATCGAGTACAAGGACGGAGGAAATCTTTATATTTCCGCAACGGGACTTGATGTGATCCAAAAATATGCTTCCGCGGATGCGGAAAAAGTTCCTAAGCTCAATAAGCTTGGCTCAAAGGAATGGGAAAAGACATAGTCAAGGGTTAAGAGTGCCGTAAATGAAGTGGCAAAGGATCTGGTGGATCTCTATGCAAAGAGGCAGCAGGCAAAGGGATATCACTTTGGCGCAGACACCGTTTGGCAGAGAGAGTTCGAGGAAATGTTCCCCTTTGAGGAGACGGAGGATCAGCTTGCTGCCATCGCAGACACCAAAGCCGACATGGAAAGTGACAGGATCATGGACAGGCTGGTGTGCGGAGACGTGGGATACGGAAAGACCGAGATCGCGATCCGCGCTGCATTTAAGGCAGTGCAGGAGGGGAAACAGGTTGTATACCTGGTGCCTACGACCATCCTTGCCGGGCAGCATTACAATACTTTTGCCCAGCGAATGAAGGATTTTCCTGTACGAGTGGAGCAGCTCTCGAGATTTAGAAGCCCATCGGAACAAAAGAAAGTCCTCTCGGATCTGGAGAAGGGTTTTGTGGATATTGTGATAGGAACTCACAGAGTGCTGTCTGCGGATGTGAAATTCAAGGATCTGGGACTTCTCATCATTGACGAGGAACAGCGCTTTGGCGTTACCCACAAGGAAAAGATAAAGAAATTAAAAGAGAATGTGGATGTGCTTACTCTCACGGCAACCCCCATTCCCAGAACTCTTCACATGTCGCTTATCGGAATCAGAGATATGAGCATCCTGGAGGAGGCGCCTGAGGACAGAATGCCCATCCAGACCTTCGTCATGGAATACAACGAGGAGATGGTGAGGGAAGCCATCGTCAGGGAACTTGGCCGCGGCGGACAGGTGTACTATGTCTACAACAGGGTCAGCAATATCGCGGATATTGCGGCTGCCATCCAGAATCTGGTGCCGGAAGCAAACGTTGCCTTCGCCCATGGCCGGATGAACGAGAGAGAGCTTGAGCAGATCATGTATGATTTCGTAAACGGCGAAGTAGACGTGCTGGTATCCACAACCATCATAGAGACGGGACTTGATATCTCAAATGTAAATACTATCATAATCCATGACTCCGACAGGCTGGGTCTCTCCCAGCTCTATCAGTTAAGAGGCCGTGTGGGCCGTTCCAACAGGACAGCCTATGCATTCCTTATGTACAAAAAGGATACGATTTTAAAAGAAGTTGCGGAGAAACGTCTGGATGCCATCAGAGAATTTACGGACCTTGGAAGCGGATTCAAGATCGCCATGAGGGACCTGGAGATCAGAGGCGCCGGAAATCTCCTGGGTATGCGCCAGCACGGTCACATGGAGGCTGTTGGTTACGACCTTTACTGCAAGATGCTTAACGAGGCCGTGAAAAACTTAAAGGGTGAAAAGACAGTGGAGGATTTTGCCACCGTCATTGACCTGGACGTGGATGCTTTTATCCCTCCGGAATATATTTTAAATGAAGTTCAGAAACTGGATATCTACAAGAGGATAGCAGGGGTATGGACTGTCAGGGAGAAGGAAGATATAAAGGATGAACTTATAGACAGATTCGGAAATATTCCAAAGTCTGTGGACAACCTTTTGCGTATCGCTCTCATCAGGGTTTCGGCCCACAGGCTTTTTATGACGGAAGTCAAGGGCAAAAACGAGAGGATAGTCTTTACCTTCAGGCCCGATGCCGGCATTAACCCGGCGGGGATCCCGAAGCTTATCGCCAAATACGGAAGGGACCTTACCTTTACGGCTTACGGAAATCCGTTTTTTACATATAAATATAAAAAGACGGGGCTTGTGGAAAAAGACGAGGAACTTCTGTTAAACAGGACGGAAGAACTGCTTTTTGACATGGAGCAGATCCTGTTGGAAAAGAGCGAGAACGGGGAACCAAACACAAAAAATCAGACAGGGGCAGTATGATCAGAGATTTTTACAAAAGATTTAAAAGAATAATATCAGGCGCGATCTTTGTATGCGGACTTTCAGTGGGGGCCTGGGCTTCTGCCACCTCCATAAAGGACCTGCAGACCCAGATCGACAATACCAAAAACGACATTGAGAAATTCAATGACAAGATCGACAGCCTGTCCGATGAGCAGGATCTCATAGAGGAAAAGATCGACGACCTCAATGCAGAGATCATAAACACCATGACCAGCATCGAAGTAAAGGAAGAAGAGCTTTCCCAAAAAGAAGATGAGATAGCCCTGAAGGCGCAGGATATCGAGGCTGCGGAAAAAGAGTACGAAAGAGCCAAAAACGCCGAGGAGCAAAGATATGAAGACATGGTACTAAGACTTCGCGCCATGTTTGAGTACAATATGAATACCACTCTGGGATTTGTGCTGCAGGGCGGGGGATTAAGCGGAATGCTCAACCGCCTGGACTATGTGGAGAGCATATACGAATACGACAGAAACAAGTTCGAAGAGTACCGGGCCATGAAAGAGGCTGTGAAGGATATGTGGGATCAGCTTGAACTTGACAAGGCGGCTCTGGAGGATGAACGTGAGGTTTTAAACAATGAAAAGGCCTCCCTGGAAACTCAAAAGTCAAACCTCGATGCCATGCTCGCCCAGAAAAAGAGAGAGTCGGCCAATTACGATGCAG
>JAGDCK010000272.1 GCA_017958585.1 Lachnospiraceae bacterium | reverse complement strand
TCTCATCATTTGCAAGATAATCGTCGTAGGTGGTCATCTTGTCGATCATGGAGCCGTCGGGAAGGATCTCGATGATCCTGTTGGCTGTGGTCTGAACAAACTGGTGATCGTGACAGGAGAAGAGTGCGACTCCGGGGAACTTGATCAGTCCGTTGTTGAGCGCGGTGATCGATTCCATGTCGAGGTGGTTTGTGGGCTCATCCAGGATCAGGCAGTTAGCGCCGGAGATCATCATCTTGGAGAGAAGACATCTTACCTTCTCACCTCCGGAGAGAACCTTTACCTTCTTTACACCGTCCTCGCCTGCAAAGAGCATACGTCCGAGGAATCCGCGGACATAAGTTACATCCTTAACGGGAGAGTAGCCGGTGAGCCAGTCTGTGATGGTGAGATCGTTGTCAAACTCCTCGGTATTATCCTTGGGGAAATAAGCCTGTGAAGTGGTGACACCCCATTTGTAGGTTCCCTCATCGGGCTCCATGTTGCCGGAGAGGATCTGGAAAAGAGTGGTCTTTGCGATCTCGTTTCCGCCTACGAAAGCGATCTTGTCATCGTGACCCACAACGAAGGAGATGTTGTTGAGCACCTTCTCGCCGTTGATGGTTTTTGACAGGCCGCTGACCTCCAATACCTCGTTTCCGATCTCTCTGTCGGGACGGAAATCAATGTAGGGATATTTTCTGCTGGAAGGCTTGATGGTATCAAGCTCGATCTTTTCAAGGGCACGCTTTCTGGAAGTAGCCTGCTTTGACTTTGAAGCGTTTGCGGAGAAACGGGAGATGAACTCCTGCAGCTCCTTGATCTTTTCCTCTTTCTTTTTGTTGGCTTCCTTCATCTGCTTGATGAGAAGCTGGCTGGACTCGAACCAGAAATCGTAGTTTCCTGCGTAGAGCTGGATCTTGCCGTAGTCGATGTCTGCGGTGTGGGTGCAGACTTTATTCAGGAAATATCTGTCGTGGCTTACCACGATGACCGTGTTCTCAAAATCAATGAGGAAGTCCTCAAGCCATGCGATGGCATCCAGGTCAAGGTGGTTTGTGGGCTCGTCTAAAAGCAATATATCGGGATTACCGAAAAGCGCCTTAGCAAGGAGCACCTTTACCTTTATATTACTCTCCAGAGTTCCCATAACGCTGTAGTGGAACTCGGTGTCGATTCCAAGACCGTTTAAGAGGGTAGCGGCATTTGACTCTGCTTCCCATCCGTCCATCTCGGCAAATTCAGCCTCGAGCTCGCTGGCGCGGATTCCGTCCTCATCGGAAAAATCCTCCTTTGCGTAGATGGCATCCTTTTCCTTCATGATGTCATAGAGACGCTTGTTGCCCATGATGACGGTGTCCATTACGGTGAACTCATCATATTTAAAGTGGTCCTGCTCAAGGACTGAGAGACGCTGACCGGGGGTGATTACGATATCGCCGTTTGTGGTCTCAAGGTCGCCTGAGAGGATCTTTAAAAAAGTGGACTTTCCGGCGCCGTTTGCACCGATAAGACCGTAACAGTTTCCCTCTGTGAATTTGATATTAACATCTTCAAACAATGCTTTTTTACCTACACGGTAGGTTACGTTATTTGCACTTATCATTACAAAAACCTTTCTAAATTAAAAAAATCCGTTTTCTTTGCTACGCTAAAACTTCTATAATTAATGTGGTCTGTTTAAGCACCGTATTTTATTTTACAGAAACAGACGGAAATTGCAAGTAATTATTGCCACTTTGGAAACTGTCTGATAAAATAAAATAACAACAGTAAAAGAGGGGAATATAGTAAATATGGACGGGAATTCTTCAAAGGCGAAGATTAAGAAGGCTGGCACACTTGATTACAAACAGACTGTATTCGTGGGCTTTGCCTTTTTTCTGATATGTGCATTCTGGCAGGCTTACGATTCGCTCATACCCAAGATCTTAACAGATAAATTCGGAATGAAGCAGGGAATATCCGGTGTGATCATGGCACTGGACAATATTCTTGCATTATTTATGTTGCCGCTTTTTGGCGCCATAAGCGATAAATACAATTCAAAAAGAGGTCGTCGTACACCCTTTATCATATGGGGAACCGTGATCGCTGCAGTGGCTTTCGTATTCTTATCCCTTGCGGACAGCATGCAGTTAAAAGACCTCGACAAAGTCACTATCGAAAACCCCACAGCACTTGAAACTTTATATGACGCGGACCTTACCATCAAGACCCCCGACGGAGAGACGGTTAATATCTGCGATACATTTACGAGAGAAGAGTTCACAGGCTTTACCATGTATGAAGAAGGCTCAAATGAAGTAAGAGTCGAATATACAAACTATGTGGTGCCTGCAAGACAGGTTTATGCATGGAATGTCACAAAGACAAATCCCGTAAACCTCGTATTTTTCATGGTGCTTTTGATGGTCTGCCTCATATCCATGTCGATCTTCAGATCACCTGCGGTGGCACTTATGCCCGATGTCACCATTAAGCCCTTAAGGAGCAAGGCAAATGCCATCATCAACTTAATGGGTACCGCGGGAGGAATCATAATCCTGATCCTCGGAATCGTCCTGGGAACCGGAAAGACCGCAAACGCCCTCATGGGTTACGGCCTGTTCTTTGCCATAGTTTCGGGCATCATGATAATAAGCCTTATCATATTCCTGTTAAAAGTAAATGAGCCTGCCCTTGTTAAAAAGATGGAAAAAGAGAGCAGGGAACTTGGAATCGCCGATGAAGATGAGGATACAGATGAAAAAAACAGCGACGAGACTCAGGATGAGAGCGGCACAAAGCACTTGTCGGGCCCTGAGTTTAAATCCCTCTTACTGATCCTTGCATCCGTTGTACTCTGGTTTATGGGATACAATGCGGTCATCAGCAAATACTCGGTATATGCGGGAAAAGTATTAAACGTAGACTTTAACACCACACTTTTGATCGCTCAGGGAGCAGCCATCATATCATATCTTCCCGTGGGCGTCATATCATCAAAGTTTGGCAGGAAAAAGACGATCCTTGGCGGAATCGTGATGTTGGCAGTAGCATTCTGTACAGCGTCGTTCCTAAGAGCCGGCAGCTCCGTTGTGGTGATGAATGTGCTCTTTGCCCTTGCAGGAATCGGATGGGCATACATAAATGTAAATTCATTCCCCATGGTGGTGGAACTTTCAAAGAGCGGAGATGTGGGAAAATACACAGGATTCTACTACACCGCAAGTATGGCCGCACAGACCGTTACACCCATACTTTCAGGTGTGCTCATGGACATAAAGTTTACCACTCTGTTTCCCTATGCCACAGTGTTCGTGGTGCTTGCCTTTGTGACCATGTGCCTTGTAAAGCACGGGGACTCAATACCGGGTAAAAAGAAGGACATTCTGGAAAATTTTGATATCGACGACTAGACACTTTAACAGATTGACTCATTAAAGAGCCAATCTGTTTTGGATTTAAATTGATAAATATTTGTAGGAGGAAGCAGCTTGATTTTTGGAATTGTGATTCTGTTTCTGGCGGTGCTTGGATGTGCGGCATATCTGGTCGCCATTAAGCCCAGGACCAGAGGAAAGCCCGAGTATGCGGGGCACGTGGGAGACGTGCTGTATGCTCACAGAGGACTTCACGACAATGAGACCGATGCGCCTGAAAATACCATGAGAGCCTTTGAAAAGGCAGTGGAAGCAGGATACGGCATCGAACTTGACGTGCAGCTTACAAAGGATAAAGTGCCGGTGATATTTCACGACTTTACATTGCAGCGAATGTGTAATGTGGCAGGGAAGGTCATTGATTATACCTATGATGAACTTCAGGAATTTGCAATATGCGGCACGGACCAAAGGATCCCGAAGTTTGAGGATTTTCTGAATATGGTTGCAGGCAGGGTCCCACTGGTGGTGGAACTTAAAGTCGAATACAAGGATTTAAGTGTATGTCCCCTTGCGGATGCACTGCTTCGAAACTATAGCGGAAAATACTGTATCGAATCCTTTAATCCCCTGGCCGTCAAATGGTACAGGGATCACAACCCGGAGGTGGTGAGGGGCCAGTTAGCTGACGCCTTCATGAAGGGCACCGAATACCGGGGAGCACTGTATTTTGCACTGCATCATCTGCTGTTTAATTTTATGACAAAGCCTGATTTTGTGGCATATAACTGTCTGTTTCCGGGGACTGTTTCCAGGCGGATATGCAGGAAGTTATACAAAAACACGGCGGTGGCCTGGACTGTAAAAAGCCAGAAACAGTTAGATGATCTGCAGGACAAATTCGATGTTTTTATATTTGATTCATTTGTTCCGGTTGCAAAGAGCAGTACTAATGTTATATAATATCGTTTTGTGTGACGAATAATATAGGAAGAACTAATTTTAAGGAAGAAATTAGATTGTAGGAGGAAAAATATTTATGGCAAAAAAATGGGTATATCTGTTCACAGAGGGTAATGCGGATATGAGAAACCTTCTCGGAGGAAAAGGTGCCAATCTCGCGGAAATGACCAACATCGGTCTTCCCGTACCACAAGGTTTTACAATCACT
>JAGDCK010000271.1 GCA_017958585.1 Lachnospiraceae bacterium | reverse complement strand
TTCTCAGTATTTCTGAAAATAATCTGACAGTCGCTCCCCCAAAGGAATGTCCTATCAGCGAAAAACGGGAGGTTTCAAAATTTTTATACAGCGCCCTTCCGGTGAAATCCTCCCCAAAGCGTTCATGCCCTGCCGCCCTGCTGTGGGAAAGGCCGTAATCCACCCTCGTTCCGGAAAGCTGCGCATAAAGCTCGCAGGCTCTGTCCCACTCGCTTCCAGTTCGAGCCACGGAAGCGGCGTAGCTTTCATAGCCCTGATTGTTGAGATATCTGATCACGCTCCCACCGGAAAGCCCCCAATACGGAAAGAAGTCATTGATCGTATCATAGCTCCCCCAACCTGAGAGGCCGTGGACAAAAACATATTTCATATCGGTCCTTACCGGTTTTTTGTATGTGATCACAGCAGATAAAACACCAACCACGATCATAAGTATTACCATCCAGAGGGCAGTACGCTTTTTCCCGATCTCATTTATCTTAAAGAATGGATAAGGCCCGTCTGCCTTCCCACTATGATTCAGGTACAGCATGATGATCCCGTAAACAAGCGTCACTGCCAAAGGAAGGATCACCCAGACTGTCGGCACCCTGTCTTCCGCAAAAAGAAAAGAGATCAGTGAAAGGACCGGGACGATCAGGTGATGGAACAGCCCGGCTCCCGAAAACAAAAGCTCCTTGATATTCCCTGTCAGCGGTACCAGTACGAAAGCAGTAACGACAAAAGTCAAAAGAAGCATCCCGGTAGAAAGGAACCGCAGTACTTCAACAAAAAACATTTGGCCGAGGAGTACAAGAAACAGCGAGGAAACAAATGCGATGGCGTTTGAAAGTATCGTATAATACATGAAGCCTTTTTTTAGGCTTATGGCCTTACGCACTTTGAAAAAAGCTATCAGCTCACAAATGACAATGATAAGATTAAATATGCGTGCCATGGCGGTCTTCCGAAAAAAAATCAGCCCACGAGTTGCGGTGGACTAATTTATATTATACTCACCTAATCCTGTCAAGATATTTTTCACAAAGCAACAAAATGAGCCCCGGGGCTCATTCTCATGAATCACAAAACAGCCCGCAGCCACAAATGACCACGAGCTGTTTGAAAGCCATATATATTCGATCAGGCCTTTGACTGTCTTATGCAAAGATCGTATCAAATCCGGTTGTTTCGATGATCTCCTTTACACCATCACTCATATTGATGATATTGATGCCTTCATTGCCCGAAAGGGACTTCCTCATTATCAAAAGAACCCTTAAGCCTGCTGAGGATATATAATCAAGCTTTTTCATGTCTACGGTTATCTTCTCTATTTTCCCCTTCGCTTCAGCTTCCTTGAAGAGCGCCAGAAGATCCGGAGCAGTAATCGTATCAAGACGGCCTGCAAGCTCTACTGAAAGCTTGTCGCCATCAAGCCTTACATTGGCATTGAAGTTTTCGTCATTGACTGAAAAATCTTCAACAGCACCGGCCTTGGGAGTCATGACCCATATCTTTACTTCCTGCAGGCCTTTTATAAGCTCTTCCTTTATATTGTCGGGATAATTTGCAAAGCTTTTGATCGTCTGCGGAAGATAATCTTTAAACGGAACGAACTCAAGATCAAATCCCATATCCTCAACAAATTTCTTTGCCTTTTTCCTGTCCTTGTCAAAGAAGGCATTGTTTTCCAATGTTGTTTTTGCAGTTGCTCCGGCCGCCATGTTTGCAACCGCTCCGCTCGCCTCCTTGGGCATGCTTGCCGTAAGAAGCTTGATCGCTTTTTCCTGGGCGATGTCCAGTTCATTATCAACCGTGACCCATCTGCCGCCGTATTCCAAAAGCAGCTTTCTGATATTCGCAAACACTGTCTCGATCTCCGACTGGGTAAGGTACATCAGAAGGCCTTCCGTGGTAATATGAAGCTCGCCCTCTACATCACCAAGGCCGTTTTTGAGCGAAGCATAATTTGTGGCGTCAACTTCATGATATTTGACATTCTCATTTTCGCCAATGACCTTTTCTACAGCGGATTTCATCGAATCAATGACCGCCGGAAGATCAAAACCGAAATACCTGATACCGCTTTTTGCAAGCTTGATACCGCGGGATGTGTATCCGCTCGGAAGATCGACTACATTTTTTACACCATTTTTCGTAATGAAATTGTTTAATGAGAAAAACCGTGTTTCCACCAGTGAACTGAAGACCGGCATTAAATATAAAAGCAGCTTCTTTGCTTCCTCAGGCATCTGCGGCCCTCTCTCCTTGGAGTCAGCCAGGAACTCGGTAAACCCGAGGACCTTTCTCAGATTTTCGGAATCCTCATCTCCGGTTCCCGCAACGATCTGCAGGCACGAATGCGCCGTGCTGAAAACAGGATTGACTTCTTCTCTTAATTTTGCAATGTTTATAGCGTCAGCCATCATATACCTCCTATTAGCACTCCAAAGGGGAAATTTTCAGAATAATAGCACACCCCCCTGCTCTGTTGCAAGCTAGTTCCCTGTTCAAAAAAGGCCATGCAAAAGATACAGGGTCTTATATTTATGGTCTTTATCATTCAAATACCGGTCTGTATCTGCGTCAAACCTGTCCGCAGGCAGTATCACATTCAGCGGAACGATCCGAAACAATGCCTTTGACATGTAATTCACTTGTATCAGCGCCATATCAACACCCTCTTTGAAATAATCTGTTCTGATCAGAGATCTTTCCCCATCAAAATAACCTCTGTTTCTTTTTTGGTAGTGTCAAGTTTAACACTACGTTTTTGTTGCTAAAGCCTTTGTTTTCGGGAGGTTTAAATAAAATGAGCATTGACCTCCCTTTTTGGTATAATGTCTACGACCAAATAAACATTCCAGAAAGGAGCAATGCTCATGGACATTATACTTTATTTACTTCAGTTAATCCAATATCTTTATCAACAGAATTGCTGGCTGATAAACTTCATTTGCAAATATATACCTTTGAAGCAGTGAGCCTTTGACGACGCCCATTCTCCCAAGCCTCACCGCAGAACTTACCGTCCATGAGATGGTAAAAATCATCCTGCTCCGGTGTCCTTTTAAGTACAAATGTATCTCCCGCTTTAAAGCATGGACACGGGCCGGACTTCGGATCAGCCAGATATTTCTCCTGAAGCTCCGGAAATACCTTTGTTTCCAAAACCGTTATCTTACATTCGTACTGCATAGAAATCCTCCAATCCTACTTCAAACCCGCGCTCAGGCTGTTTGGTATTCCTCCCGGACAAGCTCATCCTGCGCCCTGATCCATTCTCTTTGGCTATCCGTCATCACTCGGGATACGCCTCACATTCCAAATTCGGCACAAAGCTTATCAAAACGGGCCTGTTCTTTTTCCTTGATCGGTTTTGATAAGTCATTCATGCAATGGTGGATAACATCCGCATCCTTTAGGACTTCATCCATCGGACTGTCCACGACCAACTTGTCGTCATGATGATAAATGGCAGAACATATCATGTCCGTCTCTGTCCCGTCCGTCAGTCCAAGTTCATCAAGTATCTCTCTGGCAAGATCAGCACCCTTGTGTGCATGATCATCGTAAGAACCAGTCTTATAAGCGTGCAGATCATGAAGCATAGCTGCCATTGATGCGATCTCCGGATCAAGGTCACGCTTCTTTGCTATCATGGTAGCCGCAAGCGATACACCATATAGGTGTGCTATCGCACCGGTACGCTTATCCGGGTCTTCTATCTTATTTATTTCGGTATCTACATATTTGCGAAGTTCTTTTAATCTGCTCATGATCCGATCACTCTCCTACTTCTTTCTGATTCCCATGAGGCTTTCCCGCGTCCGTTATAAACCTCATAAACATCGCCCTTCTTTGTTAAATTCAAAACAAGAAGATACTCTGGCTCTTCATTGATCACGACATTCTTGCTAATAGGATTTCATATCATCAGACATAAACCTTCCCCTCCTTCATAACATTACTGAAAAAAGGCATAGTTACCTATCCATACTTTTGTTACTCATAAAGCTTTATAGTCCCTCAAGCTTTTATTGCCCTCCCCCTCTTTTATGCCTTCCCATGATACACAATATCTCCAGCCACTTCAGGGCTTTCCTTCTCGTTGATCATCTTTAATTACAATACCCCTCAACCACCCTCATTTTCCTTCAACAGTTCTATCGTCCTCTGGTCAGCTTCCCCATTGAAGAACTTATCCAAAACCTTCTGAAACACCTCTATCTCAGGCGCCACCTCGTGAAACAAGGTCATAGATGATCGCAACTTCAAGTCATCGGGAAAGCCCATCACTTCTCCGGCATCACAAGACTCAAGCTGCAGAAGCGCTCCGCTGATCTCACAAAGATGCTCACGCAACAGATCATCCTTCAGATATTCCTCCTCGCCTTTACTTCTCAGGGATCTGTTCCCTGCCCCGGATTCTTCAATTTTCCCCACTTGTTACAGCCTGCTGCCATTATCCCTTCCACCCCATCACCTCACAAAATGTGTCGGTTCCCAGGGTTCCTTTTCCGGAAGGCCGTATTTCTCTTTGCCAAGGGCTATGCTCTTCATAAGGAAGGACATATTTCTCGCGAGGACACGGACTGTCTGCATACCTTCTTTATCCTGCGCCGCCTCGCCTTTTTCCCTGCCGTGTACGCTGTTCCAATACTGGCTTGAAGCTACCGGCATGCCGCATATGGTGAAGTACTTGTTGAGTTCATCAAATGTAGCTGAAAGTCCCCCACGTCTTGCCACCACCACGCTTGCCCAGACCTTCATGGTCTTGTCAAAGCTAGTGCTGTAGAACAATCTGTCAAGGCAGGCGATAAGTGTCGCGTTGGCTGACGCATAATATACAGGAGACGCAACAACAAGAGCGTCCGCTTCTTCGAATTTCGGCGCAAGCTCGTTTACAACATCCTCAAATACGCATCTGCCTTTTGCCGCGCAGGTGCCGCAGGCGATGCAGCCTCTTATGTCCTTGTTGCCTATCTGTACGGTCTCGCTCTTTATGCCCTCTGAATCGAATACCTTCACCATCTCATCCAATGCTATGGACGTGTTGCCGCCCACTCTGGGGCTCCCGTTTATTATCAATACCTTCATGTCATCAATCTCCTTCAATTCCAAATGCTTTACAATTATTTTCAGTTCGGCTCTCCTTCTTTTCCTTTTTTGAACAATCCCATCATCTCGTTTGTAAGGCTCAGATTGTTCGGCTGGAGCATTATATCCTCTCTCTTCACCCACTTTGCATACTTCAGCTCATTTTCATCCATATGGATCTCACCGTCTCCATCCGCTTCGCAGAAGAAGCCTACAAGGATATCCTGCGCCATTCCCCATGGCTGCGACTTGTAATATCTGATATTTTTGACCTTAATGCCTGTCTCTTCCATTACTTCTCTTGCAACCGTCTCTTCGAGTGTTTCACCGATCTCTGTAAAGCCTGCGACCAGTGCGTTGTGGGAATAACCATTTCGATACCTTGTAAGGAGAAGGCAGTCGCCTTTTGTAACGCCTACTATCACCGCCGGATTGATCCTTGGATAGATCACATTTTTGCACTCAGGGCAAGAAAGCGCGCGCTCATCCAAGCTTTTGACCAGCGGCGCGCCGCACTTGCCGCAGAACTTGTTATCGCTGTACCATTTCCAGAGATGGTAGGCTGTAAATGCAGCAAATATATTTACATTATCCTCTTCAAAAAAACTGTCACGGAGCTCCCTTATCGAATAAAATTCGAATCCCGGCTTCCTGCAGGCTTCATCACTGCAGCTTTCAATGAGGAAGTACTTTTTTTGATCCACGGAAAAAAGATATACGAAAGAAAACAAAGCCGACTCATCATCGGCCTTGCAATCGTGGAAAGTCAAAAAAACCATTTTACCTTCAGCATCACCGGCATATATCTTTCCCTCATCATTGAAGAGAAATATGCAGTCATTATCATTGGGCTTAAGATCCTTAAAGCTATTATCAAGCTTGCTTGGGTAAATATCCTGGATCATATGATCGCTCCCTGCCTTTTTCTTTTATTACTATGATCTTGACCGATTTTTAAGCCCTTACAAGCCTGAATGCCTCAAGTTCGATTCCGTCAGCAGTCTCTTTGATCTCCTGCCAGGAAGATACCTCTTCACCTAGGACTTCTCCCTTTATCTGGGTATCAAAATAAAGCTTGCCGTCCTCTTCCTTCCATGCCTTTTTCTCCAATATCATCGTGGATTCATCGTAAAGCGTGATCTCTCCGGAAGACAAGGCTTCGTCAATTTCCTCTTTTGTAGCGTCCTTAGGCACGGGCATACAAACAAGCACTCTGCCGTCCTCCGTAAAGATGTAATGATAGGCGAGGGATTCTTTCAGGTAATCCTCCGCATTATCATCTCCCATGATCTCTTTTGCGGTAAGCCATTCCAGCTTCTCTGCTTTTTCATTAAAGACCTGTACTGCCGCAATGCTCCATTTTCCTGTGATGTCCATAAAAAACCTCCTTACAAAACTGTAATATGATTTGCTACGGCGTCTCCCCGTTACAAAAGCCCATTATTTATAATGTCATTTATCCTCGCGTTCGCTTCCTCGCTGGCTTTCTTTTCCCTCCACCGCTCAATGTCGCTGCATATGGCAAGCATCTCGTCCACAATGAGCTCTGCGCTTTGGGGCCTCACATTATAAAGATATCCGATCATCCTGTTCATGGCTTTGGGGCTTCCCATCTGTTTTGCGATCCCAATCCCAAGTTCTTCGGGAAAGCCAAGCGCCTTGATCTCCCGGACAAGCTCATCCCTTGCCCTTTGCCATTCTCTTTGGTTGTCAGTCATATCAAATGATGTTCCTCACATTTTTATTTTTACACAGCTTTTAATGGTCCCCGGGGACGGAGTCAATGTCATTTAGATAAGAAACTACATCGTAGTAATTAAATTTTTACCATAAATCAGAGGTGAAGCATGTGATGGTACCCGTCTTAACCTTCCTTATAATCCATCAGATAAAATTACTTTGGTGGCCAACATAGAAGGACGTAAAGCATTTAATCAGGCACATTTGAACGCACTTTATGATATCATGAACGACACATCCCACATCTACTTGATGAATCCTACGTTGATGAAGAAGTCACCATTAACGTTGGCCGCCGCCGTACAAAGCATAATAAAGAGCTAGAAAACTACCATTTTGTTCGCAAAGAACATCGTTATGATTTCATTGACTGCAATGCTGATGAAACAGATGAACTCAGTTTTCGAATTCTAAAGTTTCCCTTATCCAACGGAACCTTTGAATATATAGCGACAAACCTTCCAGTAGACACATTTCCGCTGAATGAAATAAAAGAACTTTATAACCTGCGGTGGGGAGAAGAAACAGCATTCCGCCAATTAAAGTATGCCGGGAACATGGTCCATATTCATTCAATAAAGCCAGATTTTCTAATACAGGAAATATATGGTAAACTCACGCTATACAACTTCTCATCATGCATCGCAAAGGCAGTAACCAAAAAGGATACCTCAAAAACACTTCATCCATATACCCTTAATCATACTCAGATGCAAAAGTTCGTGAGGCAATATCTAATAGGCAAAGTAGAAAGGCTTGAAGTACTGATTAGTAAGTTTCTGGTACCAGTCCGACTAGGACGCAAATTCAAAAGAATTATACGTCGCCAGTCGGCTGATACATTAACCTACAGATAAATCACAAAACAGAATACCCTGTATAGTAGGCAGCCCAGCACGGCTGTCTGTTTGCCTTTTTCAAAAACATGAGTTTTTGACCGTAAACCCGAGAACTGGATATATTATATTTGGATTTATCATGCCTATTATTATATACTACTATTCAGTTTTCGCTATCTAAATGACATTGGGACGGGTCCCTTGTCAACTTTTTTACCCTCTTACTTTACTGTTTCAAGCCTTATTGTGTTGGTGCTTCCTGACTGTTTGCTCGTCTGTCCTCCGGTCAGGATAATATTGTCGCCGCTCTTTAGCCCGAGGATCTCCTTGGCGCTTCGCGCGGCATAATAGAACATGACATCCACCGAATCAAATTCATCGCTCATGACGGGAGTGACTCCCCAGCTTAAGTTCAGTTTCCGCCAGGCCTTTGACGAAGTAGTCATACCGATGATATCCACCGGACACCTGAAACGGCTCACCATCCGGACAGTCGTCCCGGACATTGAGCTTATCACGATACCTTTTGCTTTCGTGTCTATAGCCATTGCGCATGTGGCATGGGAAAGCGCGTCAAGATTGTTCCGAATAACATATTCCGTGCTGTAAAATCTCTTTACATAATCGATATTCTTTTCAGTATACTCCGCGATCTCTGCCATATTCTTTACAGCCTCGACAGGATATTTCCCGGCAGCGGATTCGCCGGAGAGCATTATTGCTGAAGAACCGTCATATACGGCATTTGCGACATCAGATATCTCCGCCCTCGTAGGCCTTGGATTGTGGATCATGGATTCAAGCATCTCGGTCGCGGTGATGACCCTCTTTCCGAGAAGCCTGCACTTCTTTATGAGATACTTCTGGATGGCCGGGACCTCAATAAACGGGATCTCAACGCCCAGGTCTCCTCTCGCAACCATTATCCCGTCAGCGATCTCACATATCTCCTCAATGTTCTCGACCCCTGCCCTATTCTCTATCTTTGCTATGATATCTATATCCTGTCCGCCGTTTTCATCCAGGAATTTTCTCACTTCACAGACATTATCTTTGTTTGATACAAAGGAGGCCGCCACAAAATCGATATCATTCTCGATCCCGAACAAAAGATCCGACTTGTCATCATCGCTTAAGTATTCGCCCTGGAAGACATGGTTGGGGAAATTCATGCTCTTTCGGTTTGATATCTCACCACCCGAAATAACATTGCAGATGACATCCGTATCGGTCAGCTCCTCTACCTCAAATATCAAAAGGCCGTTGTTTACGAGTATCCGATCGCCGATACCAAGTTCAGAAACAAGGCCTTTGTAGTTTACGGATACAATGGTGTCATCACCGATGACCGTCCTCGTAGTAAATGTGAAGGTCTGTCCGTCTTTCAGGATCTCCTTTTTGTTTTTGAAATCCCTGATCCTGTACTCCGGCCCTTTTGTATCAAGCATGATAGGCAGCGGGAACTTGAGTTCATCCCTGACCTTCTTTATCAGATTGATCTTCTCAAGATGCTCCTCGTGAGAACCATGCGAAAAATTCAGCCTGGCCACGTTCATCCCGGCCTTGATCATTTTTGTAAGAACTTCCTCACTGTCACTTGCCGGACCTATAGTAAATATTATCTTTGTCTTTTTCATCTCAAACTATTCCTTTCTGTAAATTTAAGCACATATTCACACATCACGTTTTTTTATTATATCAGCTACCTCCTGAAGCGAAATAAACGCATATTCATCTACATTATGCACTATTATCTTCAGTTTGTTGATCTGGAAACGGTTTACGATAAAATATATGATCTCCTTTTCCTCCTTTGAGTATCCCCCGATCGCCTTTACTATGGTACCGCTTGAGCCGAAATGCTCAGACAGTGCGTCAGATATTTCATTGGCTTTGACCGTAACGATCATCGCACATTTTGCCCTGTCAAAGCCCTCCGTGATAAAATCCACAACCTTTGAGCCAACATAATATGTGACTATGGAATAGAGCGGTAATATCCAGCTTTGAAGCACTATCCCGCATATTGTATAAAGAACTGTGTTGAACAGCATGACAAACGTTCCTATGGATATGCCGATCTTTTTTGCAAATACCACGGAAAGGACATCTATGCCGTCGATCGCACCTCCAAAGCGTATTGTTATTCCGCTTCCCACTCCCGAAATAACACCGCCGAAAACAGCACACAGCAAAAGATCCGTTCCGGCCAGCGGAGAGATGAACGAAACATCTACGGGGAGAACATCCATTATGAGAAACGAAGCAAAGGAATATACCGCTACCGCAAAGATCGAATAGACGGTAAACGCGATCCCCTGCCTCTTAAGCCCGAAGATAAATATCGGTATATTGATGATTATCAAAAAAAGCGAAAGAGGAAGAAAGGCCGGCGTGAGCTGATCGAGAAGCATTGACAGTCCCGATATCCCGCTGTCATAAAGCTTCACCGGGAACAAAAACATTGTGACCCCAAAGGCATTGATCACTCCGGCAACAAGGAGCATCAGGATATTAAACGGCCTTATCTCCTTCAGCGCTTTTCTCAATGATATCTTTGAACTTGACATTGCTTTTCCCTTCAAATGCTGTGGGAGGGGAACACCCCTGCCACATTATAACAAAAAGAACCTTGACTTGTCATAATTGTTGATCCTTGTCCTTATTATCCTTATCTTTTTTTACCCCGCCTCCAAACTCGAAGTAAAAAGCCAGTACGACCATGGCAGCTACTGCTATCGTACAAACTATGGATACAAGATCATAATTCATGATACAACACCTTTCTATTGAAATTGTTAATAGTTCGGTATCGTAAAATGATCCTTCCTTCCGTCCTTCGCGTGCATATAACATAGTATGAGCCGCCAAAACGCTATATAGCCATCATGGGTAACGGCCCTGAAAAAAAGCAAAAACAAAACTATCGGTAAAAGCACAAGCCCCCAGAACAAGGAATTATAAGACGGGATAAAAAACGGGCCTGCCAAAGATGATGCCGTCTCATCCTCCTGTCCTACACGCAGGGGCTCGCTCTGCATATCAAGAGTGATGCCCGCAACAGAGCCGACCCGTTCCGCTGCGTTCCCGCAAATTTCAAGAGAGGAATACTGCGCTTTTTCGATCTCATAAACGAAAGAAACACTCGTGATGATCAACAGGAGCGCTGTGCAGATGATCCTGATCTTTTTCACCGCATTTTTCATCATAAAGCCCGTTTCATCTCAGGATCGCATAGAGCATGTAAGCAACATACATCAGCACCATTACCGCCCC
>JAGDCK010000270.1 GCA_017958585.1 Lachnospiraceae bacterium | reverse complement strand
TGGCAATGGAAACAAATTTCGGAATGGATTCCACAGGAATGCGCAGATGAGTCATGTTCGCTGACTCTGTGCTCCTGAAGAGAGTGCTGAAATCAGTCTCTGCGTCACCAAGGTTTCTCAGATACTCGTACTGAACATTGATGACGATCCTCTCATAGCCGCTGACATCCTCAAGGTCGACGCCATGGAAAACCAGAGGGCTCACAAAGAAAATGTCCCGGGGCTGCATCTTGAACAGTTCGGGTTCCACCATCAGATTTACATCCCCCTTAAGGAAAAGCACAATTTCATAGCCGTCGTGATTGTGAACGGTACTGATGTCGGTGGGGTCCACACGGGCCCTCTTATGCTCGCATATGATCTCGCTGTCGATCACGGTATACGGGAAGTTCAGACACTTTTTCATACCTCTCCTTTGCATGGGAAAAGAGCTTGTGCATTTTATATCGGAAAATGCAAAAAATATATGGTTTTTTGTGTATTTATATTAAAATCCCATGCCCTATGATTTATTTATAGCATTCAAATGGGGAAACATCAACAAGCAAAAGTGAAATGGAAAACCTGATGGGGGTAAAAGTGTCAAAGGTCAGTTTTGATAACAGGTTAATGTTCACTTACGAATCTAAATCTTTTCCCGGAGTCAATAAGGTAGCAGCTTTGGTAAGGCAGGACCTGTACCTGGTAACAGGGTTCCACGCAGGTGAGTACACAAGGGGATGTAAGTGCAAGAACCTGATAATCTACGGAACTGTCGACAAGAGCGATTACCTTGATGAACTGGAAGAAAGAGGTCTGATAGATTTAGAGGAAGTGAGAGGGAAGTGGGAAGTCTACAGCTTTCAGGTTATAGACAAACCCATGGATGGTGTGGAGCACGCTGTGGTGATCGCAGGAAGCGACAAGCGCGGAACCATCTACGGACTGTTTCATCTGTCCGAGCTTCTCGGTGTATCACCTCTTGTGAATTGGAATCATGTTTTACCCAAGAAGAAGAAAAATGTCTCCTTAACGGATGAAGTAAACACAGTCAGCAAAGAGCCGTCCGTTAAGTATCGCGGATTTTTTATAAATGATGAATGGCCTGCTTTCGGAAATTGGGCAACATAGCACTTCGGCGGAATAAATGCCACGTGTTACGAGAGAGTTTTCGAACTTCTCCTTCGCCTCAAGGGCAATTATTTATGGCCTGCCATGTGGGCATCGAACTTCAGCATGGACGGACCGGGACTCGAGAGCGCAAGACTTGCGGATGAGTACGGAGTGGTGATGAGCACATCCCACCACGAGCCCTGCATGAGAAGCGGAGAGGAGTACAGACTCCTTCGAGGCGAGAACTCGATATACGGAGATGCCTGGGACTTCAGGGCAAACAGAGAGGGAATCACCCGTTTCTGGCGAGACGGACTTATAAGAAACAAGTCCTTTGAAAATGTAATAACTCTTGGAATGCGAGGCGAGAGAGACTCCAAGATCCTTGGGGAAGACGCTACGCTCCGGGACAACATAGATCTGGTAAAAGACGTTTTGAAGACCCAGAACGAACTTATAAAAGAGACCATCGATGATGATCTGAAGAACGTTCCGAGGCAGATAGTTCTTTTCTCCGAAGTGGAAGAATTCTTCTACGGCGATGAAAAGACAAAGGGCCTTATGGGTGATCCGGAACTTGAGGATGTAACACTTATCCTCTCGGACAACAACGTCGGCTACACAAGAACACTTCCTTCCGAGGAGATGAGAGATCATCCCGGCGGATTCGGAATGTACTATCACATGGATATGCACGGTGGTCCGTATTCCTTTAAATGGATCGGAGCCACCTACCTCCCAAGAGTGTGGGAGCAGATGACAGCAGCCTACGAGTTCGGCGTAAGGCAGATTTGGGTCACCAATGTTGGTGATATTGGCACTCAGGAGCTTGGTCTTTCTTACTTCTTAGACCTGGCTTACGACATAGATAAGTGGGGCGGATGCGACGCAGCCATCACTGAAGAGTATGTAAATGAGTGGGCAGAGAGGCAGTTTGGTGGAATGCTTCCTCTCTCCGGAAGAAACAAAGCAAAAAAGATCCTGTGGGATTACACCTCTCTTCTTGAAAAGAGAAGACACGAGATCATGAACGTAGATGTTTACCACCCGCTCCACTTCGGAGAAGCGGACATGGTGCTCTCTGTAAGCGAAGAGATCCTGAAGGAATCCGCTGCACTTAAAAAGAGAATAGATGACGAGAATTTATCGGCCTTCATATCTCTTTTGTATTATCCGGCATGCGGAACGGCCAACCTCATGAAGATGTGGATACTGGCCGGAAGGAACAAGCTCTTTGCAAAGCAGAACAGGATTGAAGCCAATGATGTGGCGCAGGATCTGGACTACTGCGTAAAAGAGGATGCCCGTATCATCGATGAATATGAAGAGGTGGACGGCGGCTTTTACAAGGGATTTGGCAGATCGGAGCATGTGGGCTTTGTAAACTGGAACGAAGAGGATAACAGATATCCCATAAGGCATCTTGTATACGGTGCAAACTCGCCGAGGATGCTGGTTTCCAGAGCAGAGGATGAACACTACATGACAGGCCTTGAGTGGAATGATCACCCACAGACCTGGAGCGACATGCTAAGGCCGGATGTGAGCAGCATCGAATTTGATCTCATAAGCGGAAGCGAGATCCCATACAAGTACAGGATCTTAACAGACTGCAGCTGGCTTGAGTTTTCAAGCACAGAGGGCGAGGTCAAAAAGAGAGAGCGGATCACCCTTTCGGTGAACAAAGCTCTTTTGTCCGAGAAGATCACAGGCACCTTTACTGTGGAAGGCATTGGGATCGGATGTGCACATGTCACGGTGGAAGCTTCATCTGCGGATGTTCCGAAAGGTCTTTTCATAGAGAGTGACGGATATATCTGCATGGAGGCGGAGCACTTTTCAGAGAAGGCAGACACCAAAAAGGGAGGCTTTAAAGTTCTTTCTCCCTACGGAAGAAGCGGAAGCGCCATCAAGGTATTTCCTGTGACGGCAGACTTTTATCAGGAAAAGAAAAGACCCAGCGTAACATACAAATTTCTCGCATCAGAGGATAGTGAGTACGAGGCAGTCTTTTTACTGGCACCCACGACACCGGTTACCTTTAAACCGGAGCAGTACCTGGCATATTCGGTTAACGGAGCAAAGACAAAGATCATAAACACCGTTAAGAACCCGGAGATTCAGTTCTTCTTCAGCCGGCAGTGGCGCGAAGAAGCTATAAACAGTCTCAAGATGGTAACGGATACTGTAAAGCTTGTAAAAGGGGCAAACGACCTGAAGTTTTACGGTTGCAGCCCGGGAATAGTTCTTGAGAGGATTGTGATCATCAAAAAAGGAAAAGAGATC
>JAGDCK010000269.1 GCA_017958585.1 Lachnospiraceae bacterium | reverse complement strand
GTGGAGAGCATATACGAATACGACAGAAACAAGTTCGAAGAGTACCGGGCCATGAAAGAGGCTGTAAAGGATATGTGGGATCAGCTTGAACTTGACAAGGCGGCCCTGGAGGATGAGAGAGAAGTCCTTAACAATGAGAAGGCCTCCCTGGAAACTCAAAAGTCAAACCTCGATGCAATGCTTGCCCAGAAAAAGAGGGAGTCGGCAAATTACGACGCAGAGATAGCAAAGTACAAGCAGGAAGTGGCAGTTGCCAAAAAGAAGCTCCAGCAGGATCAGACAAAATTAAAACAGCTTCAGGCGCAGCAGGCCGCAAACAACAGAGCCAATGCCACATATTCCACAACTGACTACACAAAGATCATAGACAATGCCTCCGGAGCTACACTTGGAAAACAGATCGCAAAATACGCCTGCCAATATGTGGGAAATCCCTATGTTGCAGGCGGCACGAGTCTCACAAACGGGGCGGACTGCTCCGGATTTACTTACAGAGTATTTGCGGATTTCGGATATAAGCTCCCCAGGACAAGTTATGAACAGAGAAGCGCAGGCACCGGGGTAGACTATGACAGCGCCCAGCCCGGTGACATCATCTGCTATGACGGCCATGTGGCCATTTACATAGGCGGAGGATACATCGTACATGCCTCCAGCGCAAAGACAGGCATAAAGGTCAGCAAGGCGGGCTACAGGACAATTCTTGCGGTAAGACGAATAATTAATTAATAATGTTTTAAGGCGGTTGATTTTCGGTATTTTGTAATGTTATATTACTTTAGGAAGTTGTATTAGGGACATTAAATAATTCAAAGCATTTTATATTTTTACAGATGTATTATGCGGAAAAGAGGGAATTAATATGAGTAAATACGATGAAGCTTTGGAAAAAGCCAAAAAGTACGGCCAGGAGCAGGTATTTAAATACTATGACCAACTGGACGATTCAAAAAAGACAGAACTCTGTGAACAGATTTTGTCCCTGGACATGGATGTTATCGAATCATGCAAGCATATGGAGGAACTTGCAAAAAAAGGTGAGATCTCACCCATAAAAACTCTTGAGCTTGATGAGATCGATGAAAACAGCGATGCTTTTACATTTGAAGGGGTAAGAGCCATTGCAGACGGAAAAGTGGCTGCCATGCTTTTGGCAGGCGGAATGGGCACCAGACTCGGATCCGATGACCCCAAGGGTATGTACAACGTGGGCGTCACAAAGGATCTCTATATTTTCCAGTGCCTTATCAACAATCTGATGGATGTCGTAAACAAGACAGGAAAATTCATTCACCTCTTTGTCATGACCAGTGACAAGAACAATGATGCCACCATCAAATTCTTTAATGACAAGAATTTCTTTGGCTACAAGGGTGAATATGTTCATTTCTTTAAGCAGGAAATGGCAGCAGCTACAGATTATAACGGCAAGATCTACCTTGAGGAGAAGGGCAAACTTTCCACATCTCCAAACGGAAATGGCGGATGGTTCGTATCCCTCATGAAGGCAGGCCTTTTGGATGTCATTCACAACGAGGGCATCGAGTGGCTCAATGTATTTGCCGTAGACAATGTACTTCAGAGGATCGCAGATCCCGTATTCGTGGGTGCAACCATCATGAATAAATGCGAAGTAGGAGCAAAGGTGGTCAGAAAAGCCGCTCCCGATGAAAAGGTGGGAGTTATCTGCTTAGAGGATGGCAGACCTTCCATCGTAGAGTACTATGAGCTTACAGATGAACTTATGAATGCAAAGAATGAAAAAGGCGATCCCGCATATAATTTCGGTGTTATCTTGAACTATCTCTTTAACGTGGCAGCTCTTGAGAGAATCGCGGGAGACAAGATGCCTCTTCATATTGTTGAAAAGAAGATTCCATTCCTTGACGAAAACGGAAATTTTGTTAAGCCCGAGTCCCCAAACGGATACAAATACGAGAGCCTGGTGCTTGATATGATCCACGAGATGGATTCATGCCTGCCCTTCGAGGTTGACAGAAAGAAGGAATTTGCTCCCATCAAGAACAATACCGGAAACGATTCCGTGGAGAGCGCAAGGGAACTTTTGAAATTTAACGGCGTAGAGATTTAAGAGAGGGAAAACATATGAATATATTGGTTACAGGCGGATGCGGTTTTATCGGAAGCCACACCGTAGTGGAACTTGAGAACGCGGGACACGAAGTGATCGTCCTCGACAATCTTTCAAATTCCAGCAAAAAATCCCTGGACAGAGTGGCACAGATCACAGGCAAGACCTGCAAGTTTTACGAGGCTGACATCCTGGACAGAGATGCATTAAACAAGATCTTCGATACAGAAAAGATAGATGCGGTGATTCACTTTGCAGGCCTTAAAGCTGTTGGTGAATCAGTGAGAAAACCCTGGGAATATTACAACAACAATATCACGGGAACACTTACACTTGTGGATGTGATGAGACAGCACGGAGTAAAGAGCATAATCTTTTCATCCAGCGCCACGGTTTACGGAGAGCCTGCTTTTATCCCCATCACAGAGGAGTGCCCCAAGGCTCCCTGCACAAACCCTTATGGCTGGACTAAATCCATGCTTGAGCAGATCCTCATGGATATCCAGAAAGCAGATCCTGAATGGAACGTAGTGATCCTTCGCTACTTTAACCCCATCGGAGCTCACAAAAGCGGACTTATCGGAGAGAATCCCAACGGCATTCCAAACAACCTTATGCCCTACATTACCCAGGTTGCAGTCGGCAAGTTAAAGGAACTTGGAATCTTTGGAAATGACTATGATACACCCGACGGCACCGGCGTCAGAGACTATATCCACGTTGTGGATCTGGCTGACGGCCATGTGAAAGCCTTAAAGATGATCGAACAAAACGCAGGCCTTAAGGTTTACAACCTTGGAACCGGAAAAGGATACAGCGTTTTAGACATCGTAAAGAATTTTGAGGAAGCAAACGGTATCAAGATCCCTTATGTGATCAAAGAGAGACGTGCCGGAGACATCGCAGAAAACTATTCCGATGCCACTAAAGCAAAAGAGGAACTTGGATGGGTGGCGCAGTATGACATCAAGGATATGTGCGCAGACTCCTGGAACTGGCAAAAGAATAACCCTAACGGTTACGATGAATAATGTTTAACTTCAAAAGCTCAGAGCCATTTTAAAGCAAAAGGCGCTGAGCTTTTTCATCTATGTGCGTCCTTATATTATATCTCATATATATTCGGATCTGACAGGCTATAACAAGATAATACAATTGTGACCCGATTAAAAATATGAAGATTAATAATTCATGCCAAGAAAGATTCATATGTATCATAAAACCGTCGCGAATAAATCAAAAAAAGAAATCTGAAAAATTATAAAAAAACAGTTGACGTGGGAGCAATACCTTGGTATACTTCACTCAATTAAATCGATCAACCGATGACGTGGAGATAAAGGTATTTAAGCTTCTACAGAGAGCCCGGTAGCTGAGAACGGGTGAAAAACTGGATATCAAATGGACCACCGAGGGCGCAGTCAAATGTGATGTGTTTTAGAAAATTACAAAGTATTCTGCGACGTGAGGCATACGTAAGTTGCCGGAGGTATGTTGGTACTTCGCTAAGCGCATGGTAACCCATGAATCAAGGTGGCACCGCGGATAGAGTATATTCGTCCTTGACAGAATAGTAATATTCTGTCAGGGACTTTTTGTTTTACAATGAGCCAAGTTCAGATCATCATGCTTGCATGAGATGATCTGAATTTAACGAATGTAGGACACCGAAAGGCGTATGCCTTGAGGTGTCATCGAGTAGGATTCATCCTACTCGAATAAAACAATGAGCCAAGCTCAGATCATCATGCTAGTGTTATGACCATTTTTTGAGGAGGAGAAAATGATAATCAGACCGACTTTAGAAGAAGTAAAAGAGATCGCCAAAAAGGGTGAGTACAAGGTTTTGCCCCTTAGCTGCGAATTATACTCAGACATCTGCACCCCCATAGGTGCCATCAGGATATTAAAAAATGTATCTACTCACACATACCTGCTTGAATCTGTGGAAGGCAAGGAAAAGTGGGGTAGATATACTTTCCTCGGATACGATCCGAAACTGGAGATCACATGCGTAAAGGGAGTTTTAAAAGCAGGAAACATCACTGTAAATGCGGAAAACCCCGCGGAGTACTTAAGACAGATCCTGGCAGAGTATAAATCTCCAAAGATCGAAGGACTTCCTTCATTCACAGGAGGTCTGGTGGGATACTTTTCCTACGATTATTTAAGCTACTTTGAGAAAACACTCAAAACCGATGTGAGTGACACCGAAAACTTCAAAGACATTGATCTGATGCTCTTTGACAAGGTTATCGCCTTTGACAATTTAAGACAGAGAATACTCCTTATCGCGAATATGAAGCTGGACGACGTGGAGACAGGATACAACAAAGCCGTGATGGAGCTTAACAACATGACGAACCTGTTACTCACAGGTACTCCCAAAAAGGAAGTTCCCGGAAAGATCGTCGGAGACATCACTCCTCTTTTTGACAGAAAAGAGTATTGTGCCATGGTTGAAAAGGCAAAGGATCATATCAAGGAAGGGGATATATTTCAGATAGTTC
>JAGDCK010000268.1 GCA_017958585.1 Lachnospiraceae bacterium | reverse complement strand
TCACTCTGTCAGGGATCATCTTTCTAAGGAGTGAAATAAGGAAATTGCTGAGGGTAAGTACCACTGCTGTTGCAAGTCCCATTCCCAGTCCGTTTATGGCCGATGTGGTTACCGCAAGTGTGGGACACATACCGAGCATCAATACGAAGGTGGGATTTTCCTTGACGATACCGTTTATAAGTCTCTCAGACGCTTTATTCATTTGCCCCACCTCCTTCGTTAATCTTTTCAAACACTGTGACAGCGCCGTTTACAGCTGCTGTATAAGCCTTTGTGGTGACTGTGGCACCGCTTATGGCATCGATCTCATCATCGGAAGCTGCACCTGATTTGGTGTAGGTAAAATTCACCGCATTCTTGTCCTTAAACTGAGGTGACAATACTTCCTCCGCTCTCATACCAAGACCTGCGGTCTCTGAGATCTCTAAGATCGAGATGCCGCCGATCTTTCCGGATGTATCGATTCCGGTATAGAGATCGATATCTCCGCCGTATCCCTTTGATGAAACAGATTCAATGACATATCCAAGGGTCTCTCCCGCATCACTCTTTGCACGGTATATCTTACCGATGGATACGCCTTCATCAAAGGTCTGCATTTCTATAACTTTGTCAAAATCTGTGGTTTCCTCAAAAGCGGACGCCCCTGCAAAAACGGCTCTGCAGGCATCCTGCTTTGCCTTCTCCTCCTGGATGGCAATGGGATCCTTTGTCAGTTCGTATATGAAGCCCAACAGAATTCCGGCAAAAATCGTAATACCAAACAGTATGCCGGCTTCTTTGAGCATGGTTGAAATGTCTTTATTTTTTTCCATAAATATGCTCCTTAAACTCTGATCAACGGGCTTTGTTTTTCTTAAAACCAAAAGGTACGGGTTTAGTGTATTTTTCGATAAGAGGAACCAGGAGATTTCCTATGATGATTGCATAGGATACACCCTCGGCTCCGGGACCGAAGAACCTGAAGATTCCGGTCAGAATACCAAGGAACACACCGTAAATATACTGTCCCTTAACAGTTATGGGTCTGGTGACGTAATCGGTAGCCATAAAGAATGCTCCGAGAAGGAGTCCTCCTCCTGCAACCTGCGAAACCAGATATGCCCAGTCCAGACCGTGTCCGCCGAACAAAACGGCAAACAAAGCAAAGGATAAAATATACATTCCGGGAACTCTTAAGTTAATGATACCGCATATAAGCAATATGCATGCACCGATAAGTATCGCTATGGCGCTGGTCTCACCGATGGTACCCTGAGTATTACCTACAACCATATCCAGGATATTTACGCTCTCCCCTGCCTTTAATCTGGCAAGAGGTGTGGCACCTGATATGGCATCATATGCAAAATCAGTCATTGCCTTGGGAAAGGACAGGATCAAAAATACACGTCCTCCTAGGGCAGGGTTCATAAAGTTCTGACCCAGACCTCCAAAGATGCACTTTACGACCAGGATTGCAAATATACTTCCGAGTGCTGCCATCCAGAGAGGAATGGAAACGGGAAGGTTAAGTCCGAGAAGAAGTCCCGTGACCACTGCGGACAAGTCTCCCACGGTCCTGTTCTTTTTATAAAGTCCGAACAAAAACTCGGTCACAAGGGCACTTACCACTGTGGTGCAAAGTACAAACAGTGCTCTTATGCCAAAATGATAAATTCCGTAACCTGTGGCTGGAAGAAGTGCTACCACCACCATCATCATTATAAACTGAGTGGAATTGTTGGATCTGATATGTGGATTGGAGGATACGTTTTTAAGTTCACTCATGATTACTTTCCTCCTTTATTCTTTCTGTTTGCAAGTTCTAACTTACGCATGGATTTGATCTCCTGTGTCAAAGGTCTCTTTGCCGGACATACAAAACTGCAGCATCCGCACTCGCAGCATTCCATTCCGCCGTCTGCCACAAAGCTCTCGAAGTCATTTCTCTCCGCATACATTGCCAGGTGGCTGGGAATGATCCTTCCGGGGCATGCAGCGGCACATTTACCGCAATTGATGCAGGCTGTGGGCTTTGAAGCACTGACCATATCCTTTTTAAAGGCAAGGAGTGCTGTTGAAGTCTTTGTCACAGGTATATTTGTATCAAACAGCGCAAATCCCATCATAGGTCCGCCACAGATGATCTTTTCTGGCTCAACGGTAAATCCGCCCGCCTTCTCGATAAGATCAGCATAGTTCATACCTGTATGGCACCTGTAGTTTTTGGGCTCTTTTATGCAGTCTCCGGTCACGGTTATGATCCTCTCCATGAGAGGTCTTCCCTCAGTTACCGCTCTGTAGACCGATACTATGGTATCCACGTTGTTTACTATACATCCTGCATCAGCGGGAAGCATTGTGGAATTGATCTCCCTTCCCGTTGTGGCTGAGATCAGATGACGCTCCGAACCCTGAGGGTATTTCGTCTTTAATGCCTTTACGCAAATCCTGCTCTCTGTGCTTACCATCTTTTTTAAGAGAGCTACGCAGTCGGGTTTATTGTCCTCCACTGCCAAGATACCGTGAGCATTGGGGAAAAGCTTTAAGATGATCTTCATTCCGCCGATCAGTTTCTCAGGCTCTTCCAGCATTCTTCTGTAATCGCTTGTCAGATAGGGCTCGCACTCAGCGCAGTTTGCGATTATATAATCGATGCTTGCCGCATCCTTTGGAGAAAGCTTTACATGAGTGGGGAAACCTGCGCCTCCCATTCCCACGATACCGGCTTCCTTTACGGCGTTTATGATATCCTCGCGCTTTATATCGTCCTCGGGACTTCCAAGGGGAGTGTACTCCACTTCCTCATACTGATCGTCGTTTTCCACGATGATACTCATTACCATGTCACCTGTTGCCACGCGTCTTTTTTCAAGAGCCTTCACGGTTCCCGACACGCTGGAATAGACAGGCGCCGAAACGAAACCTCCTGCCTCTGCAATCTTTTGACCGCGCAGAACTCTGTCACCCTTTGCGACCAAAGCGGTGGCAGGCGCTCCTATATGCTGACTCAAGGGGAATACCAGCTCTTTTCCGGGTAAAACAGCTTCTATAGGACTGCTCTTTGACAGATCCTTACCGTCATAAGGGTGTATTCCTCCTGTAAAAGTTAATCTTGCCATTATCTATGCCCCTTTCACATTTTCGCTTTAAATTAGTGTAGCACTTTAAATATACAATTTTTCCTTATAAATTACCACTAAAAATATATTTTTATACATAGCATTTAACTCTTTTTATTTGTCCGATTTATGTTATGATAAATTGTGAACGACATAAAAAGACACGCAGAGAGGAATTTCCGTGAAAATAATTGAAGAGACACTGGAAAATTTTATAGTGGAATACCCCTTAGAGGAGATCGCGTCCCCGGAAAGGATATTATTCATAGATATAGAGACCACCGGTTTTACAGCCAGAAGTTCAAACCTCTATCTCATTGGCTGCGCATATTTTCAGGCCGGCAAGTGGCGTACCATACAGTGGTTTGCGGAAAAATACGATGACGAGAAGGAGCTTATCGAGAGTTTTTTTGAATTTGCTTCTCTCTACACTCATCTTATACATTTTAACGGTAATAACTTTGACCTGCCCTACATCGAGCAAAAGTGCAAGATGCTTTGCTTAGACTTTTCTTTTAAAGATTTTACCGGAATCGATATTTACAGACGGACATCTCCATACAAATTCATATTAAAGATTCCAAACTGTAAGCAAAAGACCATTGAACAGTATCTCGGCATAGACCGCACGGACACTTTTTCAGGCGGCGAGCTGATAAGCCTTTATCATGAATATGTCAAAGAACCCACTTCATTCAGAGAGCAGACTCTCCTTCTTCACAACGAGGATGACCTAAAGGGAATGCTTAATATAGTTCCGATCCTGGCTTACTACGATCTCTTTAATTCTGAGGTCGTTGCAAAAAAGGTTCAGGCTAATGTCTACAAGGATTTTGATGAGTCAAAGAAAAAAGAGCTTCTCATCAACTTCCATATAAAGAATATGTTGAAAAAGCCCATCTCCGCCCAGGCTGAAGGGATTTATCTGAAGGCATCCGGTCACGAGGGAACCGTAAAGATACCTATTTTTGAAGCGGAATTAAAATACTACTACTCCAATTACAAGGATTACTATTACCTGCCGGATGAGGATGTGGCGCTCCACAGATCCGTGGCCACATTCGTGGATAAGGAACACAGAGTCCGTGCCAAGGCAGAGAACTGCTATACCAGAAAATACTCGGAATATCTGAGGGAATGGGATTTTCTCTTCACTCCCTTTTTCAAAAAAGATTACCAGTCAAAGGAAATCTATTTTGAGCTCACGGATGAAATAAAAAGAGACAGAGAAGTATTTTCAAAATATGCTTCACATATCTTGGAGCATATGGCTCACATTCTCTAGAAATTAAAAAACTAAATAATAAGCAAAAAAACAGCCGGGTTTTAAACTCAGCTGTTTTTTTGATACTCTAAACCGCATCTTCCTCATTGCATGTGTAGGTAAGAGGGATTCCGTAGGTCTTTTCATAAATATTCTTCCAGGCCTTTTCGTTCTCTCTCATCATCATCTCCACATTCTCACCCAGTTTCTTGTTGGGATCGGGATAAATGGGAGGCGCGATGTGAACCGTGTACTCCTGAACGGGGAAGCCTTCAGAATCGGTATATGCACTGTCCTCCATAGTGATAAAGCATGGAAGAACGGGCACATGGTTTCTCGCGGCGATGGTGAACGCACCCTTCTTTAAGGGCTTTGGCTTACGATAATTCCACCACAGGCTCTGTTCTGGATAAACCAGGATGAAATGCCCCTTTTGCAGGATCTGATCCGTTGCAAATATGAATTTCCTCATGGTCTCCTTGTTGGAGCTTAAGGGCAATGTATTACAATTACGCATCAAAAATCCGAAAAATCCGGGGAATGATGTGTAATTACCTTCCTTTATAACTCTGAAGAGTTTTCTCTTTCTGCGCTGCTTTGCCTTTTCATAGGTTATATGCATTGCAAAACTGTCCATGGGATGGAAATGGTTACAGGTTATGACCGCACCGCTTCTCAGATTCTTGTAATTTTCAAGTCCCACATAGTTTTTTATGATAAGCTGATGCTTTGCTATCATTGCTCCCGCAAACCATCTGGCTATCCTGAAGGCATATCTTGCCATGGTCCTCTGTTTGATGGACCTCTTCAGATAATCGATCTCCCAGGGCTTTAACTCTCTTCCCGGCGGATCTGCCTCGCAGTCCTCATCAAATCTGCCTTCCTTCTCCAGCATGCGGATCTTGTTTAGCACATTTGTTCTGTAAACTGAAGGCGAGTTTGCATCACCGTACACATTGAAATAATTGTTTTCATTATGTATCTCATCAAGAGCCAGATGAAGCAGATTATCGCCGCTTATCACATCCTGTTTTTTCTTTGTGGGAGAATAATTCTCCATCTCATTTAAGATATCTTTATATGCAGGTGTGAGCTGGGCATAATCCCAGAAATGATTTCCGTATTTGCAGTCCTTGTAATGCCAGGGCTTAACAGCCAGATTATAGTGGATAATGCAAAACTGGTCTTCCGGCCATGCTACGGGAGTTGAGATCTGAACATTCCATCTTCCGTCAAGCCATCTCACATGCTCTTTGCAAAGCATATTGAGGTAATCCTGGTCCTGTGCCACCACAAATGAATAAGTGTTTAACAGATCTATAAACTGCTTGAGCATGTTCTTTTTTCTAAAGAGCTCGCAGTTAATCAATACCACGCCCGCGTTAAAATATGCGGCTCTTGAAATACCCAGAACCTTCTCAGCGTAGTTTCCGAATACATCCTCATCCATGACGATCTGGTCTCTCACCGCACCGATATAATTGTTGTCAAGCTCATACTCGTAAAGCTCTGCGATATCTTTTAATACCACGGTATCGGAGTCAAT